>JBGVMW010000160.1:0-38805 GCA_045125095.1 Lachnospiraceae bacterium | reverse complement strand
ATTTTCTGCCATTTTGGACAATACTTTTCATTGAAAGGAGTTTTGTATGGCTGAAAGAGTTAACCAACACCTAAACCCAATTATAGGCTCAAATATTAGAAGATTGCAAGAAGAACGTGGCATGAAATCAACTGAAGTAATAGCCAAGCTTCAATTAATGGACATAAATGTAACATCTGGAATATATAGCAAAGTCCTTAACGGCAGAAACAACCCTACAGTTGATATGCTTATAGCATTAAAAGAAATTTTCAATGTTAACTATGATGAATTCTTCAAAAGAAAAGATGACTAAGTACCCCTCAGCAAATCAGAATACATAGTCATCTTTTTATGTTGCCCCAAACTTTAAGATTAACATTTACATAATCTACATGAAATGTTACGATTTATATATTAATTACCATATAAGAAAGGATGTGTATTATATGCAAGATGAACTTGCAAAGGCTGGTATACTCGCCAAACAATTTAGAGAGTATTACGACAAGAAATATGCTATTGACCCAACAACTGGAGAACCTTTATATCCTGATGCTAGATTGGAAACAATTGCAGATATGGTATTAGATATTTTGAACTCCAAAAATGAAGAAGTTAAAAAAGAGGAAATTATAGATGCTCTTTTCCTACGAGTAGGTAAGCAATATGACAATGAACTTACTCGTGCTGATATTGCAAATTCTCTTACCACATTGATAAGAAAAAACAAAATCACTCGTACAGCTCATGGTCTTTATAGTGTAAAATAATATTGTTTTATATGAGTCAGTCTCAAATAGTGAGCTGGCTCATTTTTGTTTACCCCAAAGCACCTCAAAATATCCTGAACAGACTCATTTACAGCAACTACAGTACTGGATGCACTAAATCAAACACATGGGTTACAAGGTTTACAAGATTACTTGAGCTAAATCAGTTTTCATGATGGGAAAATTGCTCTCAATTGGATAAGTACCTTAAAGACTTGGTAGCACATAAATTATCTTAAAGAATTTTTATCTACTGGTAAGCATAATAGGCTGAAGCACACAACTCCAGCCTACTACCTTGATTTATATTAACTCAGAGGATTGTTTGCTATCTCTCTGACGGATAGCACCTATAACTAAACCAGCCACCTCATCCATATCCATATTGTCATACATGGATGGATACATATTTTGTAACCTTATTAAATCCAAAACATCACTCATATACAATGCGTATAATGAGGACTCAGCAAGCAGGTCTAGGATGGCATACCCCAAAGTAACCTTGCGTCTTACTTTCTTAAGCATTCTTGTTGGAACTAAAGGTTTTTCCCAATTGATATCCTTATAAAAAAGATACCTCCTACCTTCACTTGCAACTACAAGATGGGTAGTCGTTGCTTCAATAATATTTGCATTTTCAATGCATTGTCTGAAGCCATGTTTAGTGACTCCAGTAATCCTTATTGAGCCATTGTCAGTGACCTGCATCCTCCAATTAAGCAAATCAGAGGTATCTCTCTTTTTGTAACCTTTCTCTTCTAAGCTCATACGCTACCCCACCCTTCATGAAAACCATGTGCATCAAAGAACTCGTCAATATGTGTAAGGCAACTATCAAGTCTACAAATATCTAATGGGTCATGGATACCACATAACTCCAAAATTGCTGGAGTGATAAGGTCATCGTTATAACCATCTGGGTCAAGCGTAATAAGAACATGAACCCTATGAATCTGCTCCTGCATTGCTTTATAGAAAAGCATTACTGGATTGTCTGGAATATCCACAATACATCTATATACAAAATAATTGAAATCACCTATAGGTGTATGTACGACTGGTAAAGATGTACCATCACGAACTACCCCTGAAACAGACAATTCATTGTAATATTCATGCTTACCATCTGGAAGTTCAAGGGATACACAAATCATATTTTCGGTGTATTCTACTAAATCTGCACCGACTACTAACGACATCCACTTGTCTATTGCTTCGGTAGCTTTATTATAAGCAACCCAGCAATTGAAATCATGAGCATCATCGACACCAGTATCATAAATACATACACAATTATCGATAAAATCTCTGACTGGCTCCGCTAAATCAGCGGTTTTTTGAGCGATTATACGCTCTAACTCTTTGTAATACATAAATCGATACCTCCTACTGAGTAAAATAAACTTGGATAATAGAAAAGACTTCCTCTAGGAGAAAGCCTTAACTATCATCCCTTAGTATATAGGGATAACTCAATCAATATAAAATAACCTCAGTTACCAGTAGTTTTCGGTTACAATGACATATATGCGTCCAGTAGTTTACTATGCTATTTCGACTCAGGAATCATTTTGATGTAAAAAAATTATATGTATATAAACAACACTGCTTCATAAATATGCTGAGATGAACAAATCTGTTCTATGCATCGATTATCATCGGACTAAGTATTTGTCTATATCCTTCATGAAAAGTTTATAACTCATCGTTTCAATTACAGCTCCGGATTTATATGTAAAATCTTGTAGTTCAAAATTTGTTATCATTACTTCTGTAGTATTATTATTCCGTAAAGCATCAATGAAAGTTTGTTTTTCTGTACTAAATCTTGCAACCCATAAAGGGGTTCCTTTTGTTCTGAAATAGTTTAATACATCATCATAAATACCATTATTAATATTTTTTACTGTATTAATTGACGTATTGCTATTTGTTTTTGTAGTAGCACAAGCTCTGCATGAAAAAACAAACTTTCCACCAGAGTTAACTAATCTATCTATTAAGTCACGTGACTGTACCCCAGTCCATTCTCCTACAGAGTATCCTGTAGTACCTTGATAGGGATAATCTGCATAAAACAGTGGCTTTTCATGCTTACATTTTGCATTGCCACCAACTGAATACATATCAATAAGGTCTGAATAATCATAACATTCTGTAATAGTTTTCTGCTCCTGCATTGGCGTTTTGTTTTTATAGTCTTTACTTTTATCAACAAACTTACGATTTTTTCTTATTAATTTATGAATATTACGAATAACTTTTGCATAATCCTCATTTATAAATTCTTGCCAAACTTTATTTTCTTTTTTATACTGATATATTTCTTCAAAGGAATATACCATCTGTAATATTGGAGATACACCTTTTGAGCTGTGAGTCGTAAATGACCAAATATAAAATTCAGCTAAGGCAATAATCACCCTATCTTCAATTTCTTTACCTGCATACACGCTAACATTGTTCTTAATTAGTTTGAGTTTTTGCTTATCTTCCAAGATATTTGAAAAATAACAATACCAACCATAAAATCTATACTGACGTTCTACTTCATAATATTCAGAGGGATAGTCATTACCTGTATATATATTTGCCAACTCGACAAGTAATTTTTCACGCTGAATTTTCCTTTTCTTATTATGAGCATACAATGATATTTCTTGACTAAATGTAGTTCCAATTACATCCAATAACTTAAATACCCTTTTGCCAGCCAAATCATTCTGTAAATCTTTTATATACTGTATTAATTGCTTGTATTCCTCATCATCAGCAATTGTGTCAAATAAGCAGTATAGTCCAAAGTCTAAATCATTAAAGACATATACTGCATTGTTCCTACGAGGAACTGCTAAGGTTGCTGCCCCACTTCCACCAAAGATATCAATAAAGCAATCATAAGTACCAGCTTGAAAAACTAGATGCTTTATAGCTTCAGCCAAAATATCTCTTTTTTGACCTTGATAGCATATATGTAACTCAGGCTGATTATATTCAACACACTTTTTATAATCATCAACATGAACTTCCATATTGAATAATTTCTTGTCTCTATTAATACCATGTTTTTTCAATTCATCAAGTATCTGTTGTTGCGTTATATTATACTTATATGATATGTAATAAATAATTTGAATCAACACTAATGGCAGAAACTTTATATTTCCACCAAGACCTTTGGTTGACCCAGCAGGATTATTATATGTTTTGATTACATGACTCAAATCATAGATAGCATCTTTCCATGTATATTCTGTTTTTCTTTCCATATTAATTTGCACTCTCATAATAGTTGCTATTTCTTCAGGACTCAGATTAATATTACGATTTCTTACTGGAGCTAATGCAGGTGGGAATACTTCATTTAAATTAACCATATTAGATAACCTCACATAACTTAGTTTTATTTATACATTAAGGCTATCACATATATCATCTTGAATACATTTCATATAAAAAATTTGTCTCAATCCTATATTTATACACAGAATGTCTGCATCTTATAGTCAAAAACTTTCTAAATCGTGTAGATAGGGAATCAATATCTACACAAAAGAACTCATATATGTTCTAACCTATCAAGTTGGTATTAAAAATTTCAAAGATTACTATTCAATAGAAATGTGCCTATCATCTTTTCATAAAATAGCTTACAAGACAAGACCGAACTTATTTATGATGAAAGACCGAGATTAAACACTTACGATAAAATTGACTGTTTCCATCATAAAATTCGACTTTATAAAAAAATAAACATTCTTATGCCCCCTATCTGGCACATGTTAAAGACAAAAAAAATCCCACAAAGCCCATAAAATCAGGCTTTGTGGGACACTTCCCCTATTCAAACTCAATAGTCCCCGGTGGCTTACTCGTCAAATCATACATCACGCGGTTAACTCCCTTAACCTCGTTAATTACTCTAGTCATCACTCGGTTCAACACTTCATATGGAAGCTCAGCGCTCTCCGCTGTCATAAAATCAGACGTTGTAACCGCTCTAAGGGCAATCGCATAATCGTAAGTTCTGCCATCCCCCATAACACCTACAGAGCGCATATTGGTAAGTGCAGCAAAATACTGACCTAATCCCTTATCTAATCCCGCTTTTGCGATTTCTTCGCGGTAAATGAAGTCTGCATCCTGTACCATTTTTACCTTTTCGGCGGTTACTTCGCCGATGATACGGATGCCAAGGCCTGGGCCTGGGAATGGCTGGCGGTATACAAGGTATTCCGGGATGCCTAATTCTAAGCCGGCTTTGCGGACTTCGTCTTTGAATAACATGCGAAGTGGTTCGATGATTTCTTTGAAATCAACACAATCCGGGAGTCCACCTACGTTGTGGTGAGACTTGATAACTGCAGATTTTCCAAGACCAGACTCAATTACGTCCGGATAAATGGTTCCCTGTACCAGATAATCAACTGCACCCATCTTCTTAGCTTCTTCTTCAAACACACGGATAAATTCTTCACCGATGATTTTACGTTTTGCTTCCGGTTCGGATACGCCGGCAAGCTTTTCGTAAAAACGCTCCTGTGCATTAACACGAATAAAGTTCAAGTCGTATGGGCCTTCTGGACCAAATACAGCCTCTACTTCATCACCTTCGTTTTTACGAAGTAAACCGTGGTCTACGAATACACAAGTAAGCTGTTTACCAACCGCTTTGGCAAGCATAACAGCCGCAACAGAGGAATCTACGCCACCTGATAATGCACAAAGCACTTTTCCGTTTCCAACTTTTTCACGAATCTGCTGAATGGTGGTTTCCACGAAGGAATCCATTTTCCAAGTACCTGTACAGCCACATACCTTATATACGAAATTGGAAAGCATCTTCACACCTTCCTCTGTATGCATTACTTCCGGATGGAACTGAACGGCGTATAACTTCGCTTCCGGATTCTCCATAGCTGCAACCGGACATACAGGAGTATGTGCAGTTACCGTAAATCCTTCCGGTGCTTTTGCAATGTAGTCAGTATGGCTCATCCAGCAAATTGTTTTCTTTGCAACATCGCCAAATAAAAGAGATGTGTTTTCCACCTCTACTTCTGTTTTTCCATACTCACTAACCGGTGCAGTAGCAACCTCACCGCCTAACATATATGACATTAACTGAGAACCATAGCAAATTCCCAGAACAGGAATATTCATTTCAAATAATTCCTTCTGGCATCTTATGGAGTCTTCTCCATATACGCTGTTTGGACCTCCAGTTAAAATAATTCCCTTTGGATTCATTTCCTTAATCTTGTCAAGGCTCATATTATAAGGATGCACTTCACAATATACGTTACATTCTCTGACTCTTCTTGCAATCAACTGGTTATACTGACCGCCAAAGTCCAGAACAATAATCATTTCTTCTTTCACAGGTATCCTCCTTTATTTTAGAATACTCTCATCTGTATTCCCACTTCCTTTTAATGATAGTATATTATGAAAACAAAGACAAGCTTTTTTTCTTCTTTCTCTACAAATTCCTTATGAAAGTACAGCACCTATAACCTTCACTTCCGTGCTGCCAGCTTTCGCCAAGCTTTTTATGATGGTGTCAAAATTTCTGCAAATAAAGCAGCTTTCGTTTTACCGAAAGCCCTCCTGTGCAGTTATATGCAATCTTATCCTTCAGTTTCCGTCACCTGTTCTTTAAACCTTAACAATAACTTATAACGAAATAATAAATAAGCAATAACATTACGCGTTCTGTTATTTTGTCGTAGTCGCTGCAAACCTGCTTCTGGTCATAATTTACTACCAGATAATCGATGCCATTGTTTCTTGCATGACTTCCCACCAGGCGCTCTTTTTCCGGCTTCTTACGCATCATATCCAAGGTAACCTTTCGTCTGTTTAACTGCGCCATTTCCACTAACACTTCATCTATGGTCTTTCCGATTTTAGGAAGAACTGTGGTACAGTTGAATTGATTCACTGCATGTTTCAACTGTCTTATTCGTTCGTCTAAATTACTGATTTCTTCAGCTGTTTTCTGGTAATCGTACTCTGGGATAACTGCACTTTCTCCTTCGGTCATAATGTAGGTACAATTGTTTTCCTCTAAGGAAAGCAGATAATCCTTCCGGTCTTCTAATTTCTTGATTAATTTATTGGCGGCTGCCGATGTTAGTTTTTTTATTTCCATGAGTGTTTCCTCCTAATCCTAGAGCGTGTCCACTAATTGCTTTCTGCAAGATATGCGTTCCACTTTGCGAAGAATTTCATATAAATTTAGCATGCGTAGTGAGTACGTATGTTAAATTTATAGCAAATTTCACCGGGAAGTGGCACGTGCAAATTGTAACAATGAATTTTCATGACCTCTATAACAAGTATTTTTAGAAAGTGCAAGGCTAACTGCCACTCTCTCATATATAAAAATATACCACATTTTCCCACACCTGTCATTGAACTACTAATTTAATGACAAATATATGAAAATGCGGTATAAAAATAACATTTTTGCATGTTTAGGTGGTTAGTGACTCACATGCTGGCTTTGGTGAAGATATTTTTCCCGTGTAGCCAGTCCGCCTCGTATATGCCGCTCTGATTTGTTTACATCTAATATCTTTCTTGCCTGTCTTGCAAGAGTGGGATTGATTTGCAGCAATCTATCAGTAACATCCTTATGTACCGTACTTTTGCTCACGCCAAACTGCTTGGCTGTCTGCCGGACTGTTGCATTATTTTCCACGATATAAGTTGCAATCTCTATTGCACGTTCTTCGATATATTCTTTCAAAGATGCCCCCAGAATTTGTTTTTTACATTGTATGCAGGGGCGGGGCTGCTTATTCTATTTCTTCGCTATACCTTATATAGTGGCATCCGAATTTCCACCGTAAAGCAATCCCTCTGCAGGGAAGCCTCTGCCACACCTCCCATCTGCTCTGTAAACTGCTTCACAATGGCAAGTCCCAATCCCGTAGTTTTGCGGCTCCGGGACTGGTCCGTGGTATAAAAACGCTCAAAAATCCTCTCAATATCCTGTTTTTCAATACTGTCTGTCCGGTTTGATACGCAAAGTACCATCTGGTTCGCCTCCTGTGCAAGTGCCAAGCGATACTCGCCGGTTCCATGCACCAGAGCATTTCGAATCAGATTTTCTATAATTCTTGTAAATGCATGTTTATCTGCAAAAATACGGCATGGTGTCTGTGTAATTTCCACCTCTGGTTCGCAGCCTTTTTTCAGAAAATCCTCATAAAACATGGAAATAGTTTCTGCAAAAAGATTACCGGCATTTAACACTTCCGGTTCTAGCTGCATTTCTCCTGCCTCAATTCTGGCATACTCAAACAACTGGTTTAACATGCCTGTTACATCATCTAAGCGATGTTCCACAATCCTGGTGTATTCTAACTTTTTATCCTCAGGTAAATCTTCATTCTGCAGCATTTGAATATATCCTTTTGCAGAAGTCAATGGCGTGCGTATATCATGGGAAATGCTGGTGATGCTTTCCTTATAGGTTCTGTTTACCTTCTTTAAACCCCCTTCCGTCTCTCTATAACGCGCAAGCACGCGATTAGTGGCTTCTATTACTTCCTCTGTTTTTCCAATATGACAAAAAGAGGTCACCTGTAAATTCGTGTCCTCTTTTTCCAACAGCGAAAGCTGCTCTGACATATGCTTCATTTGTTTTCTGTAACACCACAGACGGGCGGACAAAATGCCCGCCCAGATAACAACTGCTATGCTAATTCCTAACAATATACTTTCCATGTTTCCTCTCATTCCGCCGATTATCCGGTCTTGTACCGATTTGAAATTTTGGTAACTATTATTTCACATCTCTTTTGTTAAAATTCATAGTTCCAATAAGAAGGGATGCTGCTGTCCAGATAATAGATGCAATTACCATGTGCTTTAAATAAGTTCCATCCGGATTGGTAAGCGGGCAACCTGCCATTAAATCTACTATCCAGTAATCCGATACTTTAAAGTTGAATCTGTTGAAAAGCAAATCCAACATACTGGAAAACAATGTTGAAAATGTAATAAGTACCATACCGGTTGAAATTGCAATTCCCACACTTCTGCTGATTTCACTAAGTGCAACAATAATTCCAGTAAACACCATATTCATTATAATCTGAAGACCTGCATAAATAAACAGGGTTTTAAAAAATTCCACATTGAGTTCATCTGTTCCCTTAAAACATATACCCAAAAGTACGGATGCTGTCAAACATATGATACACATAAGTGCAGATGCCATAACAGATGCCACATATTTTGATTGAAATACCTGTCTTCTGGAATAACCCTTTCCTGTAAAATTTTTAATTGCACCATTTCCATACTCTGCCACTACGAAAATACATACAAAAATACATGTTAAAATTTGTATCATACCACCTAACATCGTCTGTACCACATCTAAAATACTGCTAGGAGCATCTTCCGATTCCTGCAGTGACACTTCTTGTCCAGTTTCAGCGGACGATGCAATGATATCATTTGTATTATCACCATCTGTATATGTTTCTTCCGGTTCCACATGTTCAAATGTAATACTGGCATTTTCTGTTCCGATGCTGTTACTTTCCGCTTTCTCTAACAAATACAATGTTCCATACAACAAAAAAACCATGCCAATTGCAATAAGGCTGCACACAAAAAAACTCTTACTTTTGCGAATCTTATACCATTCACCACTCAACAACTTAAACATCTTCCGAACCTCCCAATATATCCATAAAATAGCCTTCCAAATCCTGTCCTGCCAGATAACTTTCAATGACTTCTACTCCATTTTGTATCAGTTCTCTATTCGTCTTTTGTGTCTGCTCTAAATGCTCAAACACACGCAAAATTCCAGGCTCCGGCACATCATATTGTGTAATCTTAAGTTTCTCCTCCAGAATACGACTGGCGCTCTCTGCATCATTTACCACCAGCTTATGACAGCGGCGGCATCGCTCATTCAAATCATCTGCATCAAATTCATCGATTAGCACACCATTTTTGATAATGCCATAGCGGGTTGCAATTTTGGAAAGTTCCCCTAAAATATGACTGGAAATTAATATCGTAATATCTCTTTCATGATTCAGTTTCAATAAAAGCTCTCTGATTTCTTTAATTCCTTCCGGGTCTAAACCATTAATCGGCTCATCCAAAATAAGAAAATCCGGACTGCAGAACAGGGAGATAGCAATGCCCAAACGCTGCTTCATACCCATGGAAAAGTTTTTCACTTTCTTTTTGCCAGCATGTTCCAAACCAACTAAGGCAAGCATTTCATCTGCCCGATTTTTATCTGTAATGCCAAAGGAACGTCTTATGATTTCTAAATTTTCTCTGGCCGTCATATTTGGATACACACCAGGATTTTCTATCAGAGTTCCTATGCGCTTTCTCTGCTTTTCTACTTCATCGGAGCCAAACAGTTCAACTGTCCCTTGGGAGGAAGAAGCCAGCCCTGCCACCATTCGCATAAAAGTGGTCTTACCAGCACCGTTTTTCCCGATGAAACCATAAATATCTCCTTTCCGCACATGCATGGAGACAGCATCCACTACTTTCTTTTTTCCATATACTTTTGTAAGATTTTCCGTTCTTAATACATATTCCATTGTATTACGTTTCCTTTCTGTTACTCCTTCAAAGTGTATTTGAAAACCATTTCTACAATTATACACCCTGTAGTAATCTCTTCTGTACTTCACAGGTACTATTCTAACAAGGGGTATTTTAGAAACCTTAGGAAAAGTATAAAGAAATCTTAAAGTTTTTTATTTCATTTTAAATCCAATTCCCCACACAGTCTGTATGTAGGTTTCTTCCTTATTTACTTTAGCTAATTTCTGTCGTATATTGCTGATATGTACATTCACTGCATTGTCTTCCCCTAAATATTCCTCATTCCACACAGATTCATAAATATTATTTTTCGTAAATACTTTCCCCGGATTTTCCATCAAAAGCTCTAATATCAGATATTCCCGTCTTGTCAGTGCAACTTCTGTGCCCCCGACAGTAATGCGAAATTCTTCCGGCTCCATAATAATATCTTTATATTGAAGTTTTCTTCCCGTGCCGGATGTGTCTTCTGTATTCTGCCCTGATGTCATATCTTTTCCGCTACGGCGCAGTACGGCTTCTAATCTTGCCAGCAATTCTTCTGTGTCAAATGGTTTGATTATGTAATCGTCTGCCCCTGCCCTAAGAAGTTCGATTCTTGTCTGCACTGCATCTTTTGCGGAAGAAATGATTACTGCTATGTCCGGATTTATTTTCTTGATACGTGCCAGTAAGTCTTCTCCATTCATTCCAGGAAGCATTAAGTCTAGTATGACGGCTGTAGGCTGCTCCTTCTCTATATATAGCAGTGCTTCTGTACCTGAAAATGCCTGGGCGGTTTCATACCCCTGCCGGTTCAGCAGGTCGTTTAACATGTGGTTAATGTCATTGTCATCTTCTACGATTAATATATAATTTTGCATATTTACCTCGTTTTATGTAATTTTTATTGCTTCTGTAGTCCATACCGATTCTAGCATATGTGGAGAGATTTTTCATCTGAAATTATAGAAAACGTGTAGCTGTTCAGAAGTAGTATAGCGTCTCGAAAATAACTACCATATTCATTTGTTAATTTTCCTAATATACAAAAAATAAGCCCGAAAATGGTAAAATAATACACCATTTTCAGGCTTAAATATATAAACATTTAATTGAGTAAAACACCACAATCTCTATTAACGCTTCTGATTAATATGAGCGGTTCCTTCTCGACGCGCATTATGCTGCTGGTTCTGATTATGTGGCTTTACACTTTGTGTTACACTATTAAATTTATTTTCCTGTTTCTGTTCTTCATACTCCATCTGCTGTTTTTTATTCTGTTCGTTTTCGTTGTTCATTTTCTCTATCACCTCTGACATAGTATGTCCAGTTTTCCAATATGTATAGCAGTTGGATGTAATAAATATATTTTAAATGATATTTGGAAAATAAACTTCAAATTTTGTTTCCTATTGTACCACGCACATCTCTTATATTCCACTTTAGCTTTAGAAAAGGTGGACTGCTACTACATAGCAATCCACCTGTAAAATTACCATACTTCCAGACTATCCTCCGCATCAATCCATGATTGCATTTCTCTATCTAACACTAATCGTGCATATTCCAGAGGTTCATCAATCGCAAGAGCATTCAATGCACACTGTGCATTTGGTGCGGTCTTCAAACTAAAAGAGAGCTTACTCTTCTTCTTGTAATGCAAGATATCCTTCTTCGCCGGTCCTTACCTTGACAACATTTTCTACATCATATACGAAAATCTTACCATCACCGATGTTTCCGGTGTAAAGAACTTTCTTGGCTGTTTCCACTACAGTAGCAACCGGAACAGCACTGACAACAACTTCAACCTTAACCTTCGGAAGGAGAAGAACGTCAACCTCAGTACCACGATACATCTTTGCCGCACCTTTCTGGATACCACATCCAAGAACCTGAGTTACGGTAATACCGGAAACGCCTATAGCATTCAAAGCATTCTTTAACTCTTCGAATTTAGACTGGTTACAAAGGATGGAAACCTTAGTTAATTTTGCTGTACCATCAGCCTTTGAAGAACTGTATTCAACCGGGACGGCTTCAGCAGGGGTTGCCTGTGCAGGAACAACCGTTGTTGCAGCGGCTTCAGCAAAGCTTCCTAGGAATACGTTTCTTTCCGGAGTAGATGCAAAGTCTGAGTACGCATTTGCAAGGTTATGTTCTGTTGAATCCAGACCAAAAACTTCTTCTTCTTCTGAAACGCGAAGACCAACAGTATGCTTAATTACCTGAAATACGATCGTCATTGTTACAACAACCCAGGCGATAACGGCAACTACACCAAGTGTCTGAATTCCTAATAACTGAACACCACCACCTGTGAATAACCCCTGCATGCCGCCTGTACCGGAACCGTCAGAGAACAAACCAACACATAACGTACCGAATGCACCACACATACCGTGTACACCAACGGCACCAACAGGATCATCTACTTTTACTACTTTGTCAATGAATTCAATACCAAATACTACTACAAAACCAGCAATGATACCAATAATAGCAGCAGAAGTTGGTGATACGGTATCACAACTTGCAGTGATAGCTACCAAACCTGCAAGAGAACCATTTAATGTCATGGAAACATCTGGTTTCTTATAACGAATCCATGTGATAATCATTACCGTTACAGTTGCTATAGCGGCAGCCATGTTAGTAGTTACGAAAATTTTACCTGCAGATACGATAGCGTCTCCTTCCATAGATACGGTAGAAGCACCGTTGAATCCGAACCAGCAGAACCATAAGATGAACACACCCAAAGCACCAAGCGTTAAGCTGTGACCCGGGATTGCTCTTGCACGGCCGTCCTTGTGATACTTGCCAATACGAGGACCGAGGATAAGCGCTCCGATAAATGCGGCAACACCACCAACCATATGTACTGCGGTTGAACCGGCAAAGTCATGAAAACCAATCTGAGCTAACCAGCCGCCACCCCAGATCCAGTGACCGGAAATCGGATATACAACCAGACTGATAATCAGACTATAGATACAATAGGAACTAAACTTTGTTCTCTCTGCCATTGCTCCGGATACGATGGTTGCTGCGGTTGCACAGAACACGGTCTGGAAGATCAAGAACGCCCAAAATGGAACTCCGTCCGGACACATTGCATTTCCGTAATTTGCTTCGGAAGCAATACCTCTGATGTTTCCTATAAAACCACCATCTCCCGTATTACCAAACATCAATCCAAAACCGATTAACCAGAATACCGGTGTACCGATAGAAAAGTCCATCAGGTTTTTCATAATAATGTTACCTGCGTTTTTTGCTCTGGTGAAACCTGTCTCAACCATTGCAAAACCCGCCTGCATAAAGAATACAAGTGCGGCACCTACAAGTACCCAAATTGTGTTAACTGCTGAATATTCCATAACACAAACCTCCTAAAATATTTTTGATAAAAAATCACTGAACGGTTACCTTTTTGTTTTACATCATGAAATTCATGACATAAAAAAAGACGTCTGTATCACTTGTTTTACATGATAATCAGACGCCTTTGTCTTATTTGGTTCCCTTATGATGATGTTAAGCATATTATCTTGAAAATATTGACTCAAAGAAAAAGGCGCAACGCAATCCCTTGCGAAGCACCTTTGCTTAACTCTAACTTCATTATACTCAACTTAATTCATTTGTCAATACTAACTTTTGCAAAAACAGCCGGGACTTTGACACTTGCACCTTAACCTTATTTTGGCTATAGCCCATAATAAAGCCGTTTACGGCTTATTTTTTTTCAAATTTTATGAATTTATAATATCATTCCGTCACACGTTTGGCTTCGTTATATTTTTTTCCAAATTGTCCTGCTAACAACCCTTCAAAACTTACTAATGAAACAGTTGTTGCTATTACTTTGATATACATTCCACTTTCACTGTTGCATAATACCCAATATATACCAGATTCCACTATCAATATCACAATGCTTATCAAGTAATTCCTACCCTTAACATATATTTTTTTCTCATTTACAGATTTTTTTACAAAATCATTTACTAAAAATGAAACTACAATAAACTTAATGATAAACTCCATTGGTACTGCATTTCCCATAACCACTTGAAAAACTTGTAAAAAGCAAGTAATAATATATATAATGGAAACCAAATATAACATCATCAAATGATTCACGTCTTTTTCCGTGTATGCATTTGCTTCCCCTTCATATCTTATTACGTTTGCTTCCCTCTTTTGGGCAAGCATAATCGTATGATATATTTTTCGCTCCAAAAGGATATCAATCAAAATCATAAACATAACTAAAATCAGCAGATATGTCATATTATCCCCTTTAAAAAAGATGTAACCTTTAATGATACAATGCTCTGATAATTTTATTATCAAGTCACAGATAAGTATTATCTTTTCATATAACACCATTTTATCCAATATTCTATCATGCCCATGTAACACATAAATAACAAAATACCAGTACGAACTTACTAAAATTATTATATTAATAACACTCAACAACGACATTAACATTTCTGAATTTTTACACAAAAATCCCACAATCATGCTAATGACGATTATGAGCTTATATATAGTAAACATCAAAAAGGTCTTTTTCTCTTTATTATTCATCTTTAAATTCTCTCCATTGCTTTTTAAGCTACCAGAACCACAAGTCTTTTTGTATTATGTGGCTACATACCTAATCATATAACTTCTTCTTTACTCTTACCAAAGCATTACTTCTAACATTTGTTTAGAGTATTCTCCCTTATTTAAGAACACTATATTTTATTCTAGCTTTATTCGCTTTGGATGCCTCCATCCCCATTACCCTCACCATATGACATTCTAAAATTTCTCCAGTATAGGAAGGCATGACATAATTGGATTCTGTGCTGGTTACTGTGCCGGATGCTGTTATCATGTAAGGTTGACCGCATAGACGCTCCAAATAATAATGCCCACTAAAAAGACAGTCACGATTATGATTAGAAAATATCCAAAAGGTGGTACTGTTTTCTCAAACAATAGGCGACTGTCTCTCAATTCTTCTATTTTTTCAAAGTCTAACTTTACCTGAACTACGTTGGTAAGTTCTAGTGTTTTACTAAGTGAAACTGTGATTTTGTTACTCATATTTCTCTCCTCGTTTTTTCCAATTTCGATATATAACCTTTTGCATAATACTATTTTTAGGCACACTTACTATAAAAACTATTACATAAATAATACCCATATAAATAATGGTCTTTCCCGATATTCCTTCATCTACAATCGTATGATTCCATAAGTTCTGTAAACTATAAGCAACTTTACAATACCAAGCCATACATGCACTAAGGCAAGTGCACCTTGCTATCATACCTATTGATAATCTGTTCTCCCATATTGGAACTCGGCATGCAAGATGTATTACCACCTGCAGCAATATAAGTCCCAACAAAACGATACATTCCTGCCAGATATTCATCTCAAAACTTGTGGATAACAGAAAGAAAAAAATAATTCCTATGAATACAAATAGATATCGTGACATAACAAGAGCATCATTTCTTTCCAATTCCGCTTTTTTAATTGGTACTCTTTCTTTCTCAAGAAAATTCATAATTTCTTCTTTTTTACTTAAATCACACATAAGAGGATTTTTATAAAAATCATTACTACGAGGAATTATAAATTGAACTACTTTCATAATTCCCCTATATCCATAGTATTGACTATCTTTATTCAGATATAAAAACAGAGCATCTTTCTCCACATGCACACATTCAATTTCACTAATATGAAACGATACCATTTTTCCATTATTTTGACTTACATGTATCTGGTGGGCATCCAATATCATAAATACATCATTTTTCTGAATACGGCTATGTAAATTGTAAACTAGCACACCAGCTTTCCAAGATAATAGTAATAACACCGGACCTATTACCAGTGCTACACCATATTCCCTATGAAGCAATGCCAATAAAACACATCCCATAAATAAAATTATCCCAAGTATTCCAGAGCGAATATACGAATAAACCACACTTTTTTCATAGTTAAAACTCATTTTACATCTCCCTATTATAGAATATTTACCTTTTCAAAATACATCTCAGCATATCCATTGATGCTGAGGAATTCAGTGCTTGAATGCATGAACAAATATCTCTTTTATTGCAGGATGCTACTTTAAACACCTTAATACAATTCAATAAAAATTTACTCATTACAAACAAGCCACTGAAAAATAGTTCTATACCTAAAATCCGGATACTCTTTTAATAGAGGCTTCTGGCATAATGGTGGAAGCCTAGCACCATAATTTTTCATTTTCATATTGAAAAAACCACTTGGGTTCCTTAATGTATTAACGACCAAGAAAACACAAAAGGAGATTCCACAAGTGGCTTCAGTTAATACATTATGCAAGAATGTTCTTAATGTCAAGAACACAGTTATAGAAAATTGTAATCTTTACTCTGATGAGGATGGTGTTAAGCATATCCGCATCAATGCAAGACCAAATAAGTGGCATCAAAATGATTGCCCTTTCTGTCATAAAGCTTGCCCTGCTTATGATAAGCATTCCAGTAGACCAACTGTCTGGAGAGGTCTTGACTGGGGAGGCGTTCTCGTCGAAATTGAATATCAAAATCATCGTATCATCTGCCCTGAACACGGAGTGTATGTTGCGGAAGTTCCATGGGCCTATCCAGGCAGTAGATTTACAAAAGATTTTGACCTTACTGTTGCTTGGCTTGCTTCATATCTACCTCGGAGTACTGTCTCATACTTCATGAGAGTCGATTGGGAGACCGTCGGCAGATGTGTTAACCGTGCCCTTCATGATCTTGAACCGGAACGTTCCAGAAGACTTAATAACCTTGTAAACATCGGCATCGATGAAACCAGCTACAAGAAGGGACATAAATATATCACCGTTATTGTAAACCATGATACCAACACTGTTGTGTGGGCTTCTGAAGGTCATGGTAAATCTGTCCTTGAAAAGTTCTATAAACAGCTTACCAAAGAACAATTGGCATCCATCAAGGTTGTGACTGGTGATGGAGCAAAATGGATCACAGAGTGCGTTAATAGTTACACTCCCGAATGCGCTCGTTGTGTTGACTCCTTCCATGTAGTCGAGTGGGCTATGGCTGCTCTTGATGAAGTCAGGCGTGATGTCTGGCATGATGCTTATGATGAATATAAGCAAATCAAGAAAGAAAATCCACGCACGAAAGGAAGACCAAAAGCTGATGATGCATCTATTGCCATGGTCAAGGCTGCCAAAGCCAAGGCTGAGGAAATAAAAGGTTCATCATATGCTCTGGGAAAAGCCCCTGAGCATCTTACCCAGAAGCAGCAAGCGCGCATCAACATGATAGCTTCTTCAAATAAGCAGTTGTATCGCGCATATCTGCTCAAAGAGCAGCTGCGATTACTTCTAAAAATAACAGATGTTGACGCTGCTGAAGAAGAATTAAGGCACTGGCTTTGGAAGGCAAGCCACAGTCGAATACCAGCCTTCAAAGAGTTATACCAGAAGATTAAGCGCCACAAGGTGCATATCTTAAATACAATTCGATATGGCATGAGCAATGCTAGAATCGAAGCAACCAACAACAAGATTAAGCTGATAATCAGGAAAGCTTATGGCTTTCGAAATATCCAGAACATGCTCGATATGGTGTACCTTGTATGCTCTGATATCAGGATTCCACTTCCTAATAGAAAGTTAAATATCGCTTAATCTGATAAACACTGGGGTTGATGGTATTTTTAACCCACCATCACCCCTGAAGAGCCCAATAATTTCATATTTAAATATCAATCATTCCATTACGAATCGCAAATACTGCTGCCTGTGTTCGATCCGCCACTCCAATTTTCTTAAAAATATTTGATATATGGTTCTTCACAGTACGTTCGCTAATTGCAAGCATATCTGCAATCTCTTTATTAAATAAACCTTCTGCTAACAACTTTAATACCTGAACCTCACGCTTTGTCAGTTCATCAATTAGAGCTTGATCCGTATTTCTAGAGATTAATTTTGAATTTAATGCAGGAGTTAATTCTGGCTGAATAAAACGTTCCCCATTGTATACGCATTCCACAGCTTTGAACAATTCTCTGGAACCGGAATCCTTTAAAATATAACCATCAGCCCCAAAATCAACAGCTTTTAATACATATTCTACTTCATTGTGTATAGTAAGCATCAGAACCTTGATATCATAATTTTGCATTTTGATTGCCTGCAATACTTCAATTCCACTCATTTCAGGCATATTAATATCCAATAATAATACATCTGCATTGCATCTGGAAAGTAACTGCAAACACTCCTTTCCATTTGCAGCTTCCCCGATTACTTTTATGTTTTCATTCAATTCCAAGAGTTGACTAATCCCCTCTCTTATCATAGAATGATCATCTGCTAAAACAACTTTAATCATCACAAATCTCCTTGTTAATAGGCACGCTTATCGTAATAACTGTACCCTTTTCTTTTTCTGACGTAATTTTAATTTCACCATTTAAAAGATACACACGCTCATAGATTGTAGATAATCCAAATTTTTGTTCTACATTATCTTTACATTGTTCAATCAGATTATTAACCGGGAATCCAATACCATCATCAGAAATAACAATACTAAAGTTATCCTTTTCATAAAGGATATGGATATCAATCTTACTTGCTGAGGCATGCTTAATCACATTATTACATGATTCCTGAATAATTCTGAATAAAGATAAAGAAACAACTGGCTTAAACGACGGGCAAGTTCCCGTAACGCAATAATTCACTTTTATACCAGAATCATCTTCTAACTTAGAAAGAAAACGAGTTATCGTTTCTTCAATCCCCATATCATCAAAAGACATTGGTCGTAAATTATAAATAATCCTTCTCATTTCACAAATAATATTGTGAAGACTCTGATTCATTGTCTGCATCTCTAATTTTGCCCGAATACTATCCTGTTCCATAATGGAACAACACAATTCTACTTTGTGAGTTAATGCAGTCAAATTCTGAATCGTTGAATCATGCAAATCTCTTGCTATACGTTTACGTTCAATTTCTTGAATTTCTAGCGTTTCTAAACCAGGATTTACTTTATCGTTATTTGTAATATCTTTCAATTCTTCAAAAATAGTTTTGTAAAATACCTGACTTTCTTCATTAAAAGATACTTTATTCTTCAATTCAACATTTTCTTCTAAAAGAGCAGATTTCTTATTCATTAATGCTTCGATTTTTTCATCATCATACCCAGTCATTCCACCTGGCACAAATACCTGATGCGTTGTCATTTCATGCTCTTTCAATTGATGAATTTGTGTATCTATTTCATCAATTTGAGCTACATTTTCCTCCAATTGCTTCTCATAAAATTGCTTATATTCCAGAAAATAATCATACTGCGTGTTTATAAATTCTCTATCCCATTCTTTTTTCATATTTTGTCTAACAAATGGCAACTTCTGCACCTCTTATATTTTATTAAAACATATTATTTTAAATCTTTAATGTATTAATTTCCGTACATTGTCTTAGATACATTCATTATATACCAATTTCCGACCATAGTCAAAATAATTTGTTGCAACTTCTGTATCTTATTTTTATCGAAATAAACCTTGAAATAAAGTAGAAACTATTGTAAAGTTGATATTGAAATAGACAAACAATTATTTCTATCATTATCATATTGGAGGTGCCTTATGAAAAAAAAATTAAAAAATTTATTTTTTCATAGTGCTTTAGCCATTATTCTTTTGCATAGCATAAATGTCCTTGTAAATTTTATTGCAACGATAAGAGAATTACTCCCACTGAAATCCGGGAATTATTATGACTGGCGCTTTGGTAAGCTATATTATGAAAAACAGGGTTCTGGCAATCCCCTGCTACTGATTCACGAATTAAATGCAGGTGGTTCCAGTCAGGAATGGAATAATGTTGTGAAGGAGCTTTCCAAAGATCATACTGTATATACTATTGATTTACTCGGTTGTGGCCGCTCTGAAAAACCTAAGCTTACGTATACTAATTTTTTATATGTACAGCTTCTTTCTGATTTTATCAAAAATGTAATTGGACACAAGACAGATGTCATGGTATCCGGAAGCTCATCCCAGCTGGTTTTGATGGCATGTCATTATTCTGATACTTTATTTAATAGAATTGTACTGGTCAATCCGGATAATCTGAAGCAACTGAATAAAATACCATCCAAAAAAACAAAAACGTTAAAATTTCTTTTGGAGGTGCCGATTATCGGAACCACTATTTACCACATTCTTACCGGTAAATACAATTTTGACCACGAGTTTATGGAACATTACTTCTACAATCCATTTAAAGTGGATGACAATTACATTCACGCTCATTATGAAGCAGCACATTTAGATCACGCATCAGGTAAATATTTATATGCAAGTTTAATTGGTGGATACCTGAATGCCAATATTCTTCCTGCTTTAAAAGCCATTAATCAGTCTATCTATATTATTGGCGGAGACAAAGAACCTCATATTTCAGACACTATCTATGGCTATCAGGAATGGAATCCTTCCATTGAGGCTGCTACGATTGAAAAATCAAAGCATTTCCCTCATATGGAAATGCCTGATGAATTTTTGGATACTGTTTCATTTTATTTATCTTAGTGTACTGTACCGTTGATATCTAAAACTCCGCAGAATAAATTTTAAGCAACAAGGCGCAGAAGAAAGAGTTCTGCTTGCAGAACTCTCGCGCCGAGCGCGGTCGCTTGCGACACACTACATTTCGCGCGAGTGCGCTTCATTTTTTTCTATACTAGGAAATTTCATACATTACGTCATGCAACGAACTGTTGTAATTTCCTAGTATAGAAGAAAGAGTTCTGCTTGCAGAACTCTCGCGCCGAGCGCGGCTCTTTTTATATACTTGATAATCATATTACTTTCCTAATGGTTCTTTTGCTGGCAATCCCGCTTTCCTTGGATATTTCGGAGAGGTATTTCTTTCTTTTTTTATCACAATAAAAGCTCTTGTAATATCCGAATCCGGTAACAAAAATTCTTCTGTACTGACCAGTTCTCCTCCTAATGTTCCAATTGCTTTTTCTGCAGCTGCCAATTCTTCACCTGCACTGACAGCTTTATAAGAAATAAAATGCCCATTCTTTTTTACATAAGGAATGCAATACTCTGACAGTGTCGACAAATTCGCAACCGCTCTTGATACACACAAGTCAAACTGCTCTCTGTATTCCTTTTTCTTGGCAAAATCTTCTGCCCTTCCATGAATCAATTCAATATTTGTTAAGCCTAACTCATTTACTACGGTATTAAGAAATTTAATTCTTTTATTTAATGAATCTAACAACACAAACTTTTTTTCCGGAAATAATATTTTAAGTGGAATTCCCGGAAAACCTGCTCCCGTTCCCAAATCCAGAACTGTCTGTACATGTTCAAAATCTGCTACTCTTACAATCGATACGCTGTCTAAGAAATGTTTACTTAATACTTCTTCCCACTCTGTAATTGCAGTTAAGTTCATAACCTGATTCCACTCATTTAACAGTTCAAAAAATCGGGTAAACTGCCACAATTGCTGTTCTGTTACTACAATATGAAACTCTTCGAGTCCTTTTAAAAACTTCGAATAATCGTAATTTTCCATAATACCTCCTACTGTTTTCTCATCTGCTCCATATAAACTAAAAGCACCGATACATCTGCCGGAGATACGCCGGAGATTCTGGACGCTTGACCAATATTCACCGGTCTGAATTCCTTTAATTTCTGTCTTGCCTCAATACGAAGGCTGGCTACATCATCATAATCAAAATTCTCTGGTATCTTCTTGCTTTCGAACTTTTTAAACTGCTCTACCTGTTTCATCTGACGCTTGATATATCCATCATACTTAATATGAATCGTTACCTGCTCTGTAACACTTTCCGATAAAGCTGGTCGCTCTGGATCAAGAGGAGCTAATTTTGCATAATCAAGTTCAGGTCGTTTAATCAGTTCTTCCAATGTGGTACCGGATTTTAATGGAGTACTTTCATACTGCTCTAACAACTCCTGCACCTCTTTCGATGTTCCCACATAAGTGTTAGACAGACGCTTAATTTCCTCTCCAATTCGCAGCTCCTTTAACTCTAATGCATCCATTTCTTCCTGACTAATCAGACCTACCTCATATCCTTTTCTTCTCAAACGGATATCTGCATTATCCTGACGCAACAACAAACGGTATTCTGCTCTGGAAGTCATCATACGATATGGTTCATGTGTTTCCTTTGTTACTAAATCATCAATTAATACTCCAATATATGCTTCAGAACGATCTAATATAAGCATTTCTTTATTCAAAGTTTTACATGCCGCATTGATACCTGCCACAAGTCCCTGTGCTGCTGCTTCCTCATAGCCGGAACTTCCATTAAACTGACCACCACTGAATAAGCCTTTGATATTCTTAAATTCCAGTGTGGGATCTAACTGTCTCGGATTAATACAATCATATTCAATGGCATACGCATT
Organism: Lachnospiraceae bacterium; assembly: GCA_045125095.1. Lineage (GTDB taxonomy): Bacteria > Bacillota > Clostridia > Lachnospirales > Lachnospiraceae > JBGVMW01. The sequence goes on along the minus strand of JBGVMW010000160.1, from coordinate 15,940 downwards.
TCGAACAATTTTTGCATGCTCCAGCCCAGGTACCGTGTGGTACATCGCTTCCTGTACATCCTCAGGCAGGGAGCTTGACATACCGCCTACATACATTTCATTCGTATACAATCCTTCCGGTTCAATGAATACCTGATGTCTTTCTTTATCTGCAAATTTTACCACTTTATCTTCAATAGATGGGCAATATCTTGGTCCCGTTCCCTCAATAATACCAGCATAAATTGGTGATCTGTCTAAATTTGCACGAATAATTTCATGCGTCTTTTCATTTGTGTAAGTAAGATAACAAGACACCTGCTCTTTCTGCACCGATTCCGGATCAGTAGAGAAAGAAAATGGCACCACTCTCTCATCACCAAACTGTTCTTCCATCTTAGAAAAATCAATCGTTCTAGCATCCATTCTCGCTGGTGTTCCTGTCTTAAACCGAAACATTTCGATTCCATTTTGCTTTAAAGAATCTGTTAAATGATTAGCTGCCATCAAACCATTTGGACCCGTATGGGTAATACTTTCACCGGTTAGGCATCTGGATCGTAAGTAAGTTCCCGTACAAAGAACAGCTGCCTTACAGTAATAGATGGCTCCTGTCTGTGTTTTTACTGCCTTTAACACGCCATTTTCTACCACAATGTCAGTCACTTCTGCCTGCTTAATTGTCAAATGCTCTGTATTCTCAAGAACCTCACGCATACTTCTTGAATATGCCTGCTTGTCCGCCTGGGCTCTTAGGGAATGTACCGCCGGTCCCTTAGAACCATTTAACATTTTAGACTGGATAAATGTCTTATCAATATTTTTACCCATCTCACCACCTAAGGCGTCAATTTCTCTTACTAAATGTCCTTTTGAACTTCCTCCAATATTCGGATTACATGGCATCAATGCGATGCTGTCTACACTTACAGTAAAAACCACTGTCTCTAATCCTAATCTGGCACAGGCTAATGCTGCTTCACAACCTGCATGTCCGGCTCCTACAACGGCAATATCAATATATTTTTCTACACAAGGCATGGATATGTCCTCCTTTATTTACCCATACAAAACTTACTGAAAATCTCATCTACCAAATCATCTTCGATTTCTTCCCCGATAATTAATCCTAACGAGGTATATGCATTCATCAGATCAATGGAATAAAAATCTTCCGGCAACTCTGCCTTCACACTCTCCATTACCATACGAAGACTTTCTAACGCTTCTTCTAACAAATGTTCATGGCGTACATTGGTGATAATCACTTCATGATTATAATCAATCTCACCTGACAAAAACCAGTTTTTTATCGTTCCTATAAACTCATCAATACCGGTATTTTCTTTTGCAGAGATGTCAATCACTGGCATACTTGTCTTTTCTGCAATATCTTCTTTTGTCACAACACTTGTTAAGTCGGATTTATTTAATAAAATAACGGCTTTTTTATCACCTATCATAGAAAGAATTTCTTCATCATCTGTATCTAATTCCACTGAGGAATCAATGATATGAATGAGCAAATCTGCTTTCTCTGCATATTGTTTTGCTCTCTCTACACCAATTTTTTCAACGACATCTTCAGTCTTACGAATGCCTGCTGTATCTACCAGATTTAACTGTATGCCATCCAACAGAATTGTTTCTTCTAACACATCTCTCGTAGTTCCTGCAATATCCGTTACAATGGCTCTATCTTCTCCCACAAGGCGATTTAAAAAAGAAGATTTTCCAGCATTTGGACGTCCAACAATTACGGTCTTAATGCCTTCCTTTACCAGTTTTCCGTTTTTAGACGTCTTAAGAAGTGTTTCCATCTCCTTAATAAGACCATCCACAATATCACCCAGCTTCTCACTATACCCATCAATACTGATATGCTCCGGGTCATCCAACGCAGATTCAATAAATGCTATCTCATATATAATCCGCTCTCTCATGGATTTTATTTTCTCTGCCACCACACCTTTTAACTGGTTCACAGAACTTCTTAAGGCATATTCATTACTGGCATGTATCATTTCCATAACCGCTTCTGCCTTTGTCAAATCCATTTTTCCGTTTAAAAATGCACGCTTGGAAAATTCCCCTGGTTCCGCTGGTCTGGCACCACATTTTACTGCCAGCATAACGATTTTTTCCATAATCATCACACCGCCATGACAATTAATTTCGACAGTGTCCTCACCAGTAAATGTATGAGGTGCTAACATAACGGAAGTCAACACTTCATCTACCATTTCCTCTCCATCATATACATGACCATAATGAATGGTATGACTACTTACTTCCTTTAGTTTCACTCCTTTTTTACTTCGAAACAAACGGTCACCCACTGCTACTGCTTCCGGTCCACTGATTCTGATAATCCCGACTCCGGAATTTGTTAATCCCGTTGCAACTGCAGCAATGGTATCTGATTTTTCAAACATATTTATTCACAACCTTCTTATATCATCTATATATATCTGCTCAATTTTAATTTGAAACCCACGTAATTATAGCAAAGAATTTCATATTGCACAATGAGGAATCCTTATTGTATACTTAATCCTGATAGAAAATTATTGGAATGTAACAATTCAGAACCTTCATAGTTACATTAGAATTACAAAAAAGAAAGGACATATACTACTATGACTACAATCGGAATCATTGGTGCTATGGACGAAGAAATAGCCGCTTTAAAAGAGGAAATGACAATAGAATCCACTACAACGAAAGCTTCTATGGTATTTTACAAAGGAACTTTATTAGGCAAGCAGGTTGTATTAGTACGCAGTGGAATTGGTAAAGTAAATGCTGCTGCCTGCACACAGATTTTAGCAGACCTTTTCCAGGTTAATTATGTAATCAACACTGGCATTGCAGGCTCCTTAAATGCAGCTATTGACATCGGTGATATTGTAATTTCTTCAGATGTACTTCATCATGATATGGATGCCACTGGTTTTGGTTATCCATTAGGTCAGATTCCACGTATGGATACACTTTCCTTTAAGGCAGATGAACACTTAATCAAACTGGCAGAAAAGAATTGCCAAGTGGTAAATCCTGATATTCACACACATGTTGGACGTATTGTCAGCGGTGACCAGTTTATTTCTGATAAAGAAGTGAAAAATCGTATCTGTAGTAATTTTGATGGCTTCTGTACAGAGATGGAAGGTGCCGCTATCGCACAGACCGCTTACTTAAATAACATTCCATTTGTTATCCTGCGTGCCATTTCTGACAAAGCAGATGACAGTGCTACGGAAGATTATCCTACCTTTGAAAAGAAAGCCATTGCTCACTCCGTCAACTTGATGAAAGCAATGTTAGCAGAAATTTAATTCGAGTAAAGCAAACGCCTGTCCATTAGGACAGGCGTAATCATTATTCTTCTACATTAGCGAATTCTTCTTTTTTATTGTATGTGTTGTTGTAATTCTTTTTATATCCGCCATATGGTTTTGAGCCATTCCTCTGATAATTGCCTCTGTTTTCTCTCTTAGGCGCAACAACAACATGTCTGAATGGTTCTTCTCCTTCACTGTGTGTCACTACAAATCCATCATTTTGCAATGCTGCATGAATAACGCGTCTTTCATATGGATTCATTGGTTCTAATGCCACACTTCTTCTTGTTCTCTTAACCTTGTAAGCAATATTTTTAGCAAGATTTTCTAATGTATCGCGACGACGTTTTCTGTAATCTTCTGTATCTACCTTCACCCGGATATAATCTTCGCTGTATTTGTTTGCTACTAAGCTTGCTAAATATTGAATGGCATCTAATGTCTGACCTCTCTTACCGATTAAGACGCCCATTTCTCCTCCGGTTAATTCAATATCCATAAACTTGTCGATATCATCGTATTTGATTTCTACAGTAACTTCCATGTTCATTGCTTTGAACATATCCAATAAAAACTTCTTCACAGAGCCGTCTAAAGTAAATTTCAATTTTGCACGAATTACTGCATTTTTAGCACCAATTCCTAAAAAACCATTATTCCCCTTTTCAATAACTTCATATTCAATGTTATCACTTGATGTTCCTAACCGAATCGTAGCTTCTGTTATCGCATCATTTACTGTTTTTGCAGAAATCTCAATATAATCGTTCATTACGATATCCCCCTATTTCTTTTTCGACTTTTCCTCAAACTGTTTCACCATATTTGCCTTGGCAGCAAGGCTGTTTGGATTCTTCGAAGCATTCTTATAATATTCATTTGCTTTTCGAAGCTTCTCCTCTCTCTCCTCCTGTGACAGCTTCTGCTTTGATGATGGTTCACCACCATTTGCCATGGTCTGTATTCTTCTTGTATTGGCATTGGCATTATTAATTAACTGTTCAGAAGCAATTCCCATTTTTTCACGTTTTTCTTTTGCTTTTTCCATATTTTTAGCGATCATTTCATCTAAATCAACCTTTCCTAATATACGGTTGATTACTACCTGTTGCACAGAACGAATAACTGCACCACTTATCCAGTATAGGCCCAAACCGGATGGTACTGTGAAACACATAACAGCTGAGAAAATTGGCATTACGTTGTTCATCATTTTCATAGATGCCATCATCTGGTCATTGTTTCCAGCCTGTTGCTTGTTCCCGTTTGCCTTGTTGGCTTCTGACATTGCCATGGATAACTGTACATTTACCCACTGTGTGGCAGCAGCTAATACAGGAATCATAATCGCACCTAATACTAACAGGAAGGAACCAGCTGCCCATGCGGAAGACATAATATCAGATGGTGAATTTCCTATGTTTAATCCTAAAAAGTTATTTACCTGCTCTAACTCCTGTGTTGTTGATGTAATGGAATCCATCAGACTTGGGAATTTTTCGCCTAAATCACTCCAATCAGAAGAAGAAAATTTATTCAATACATCAACAAATGCATTGGTTGCTCCTTCCCCTGTAAAATCACTACCGCCAAATCCTTTGGATTTACCAACTTCCTGCATATAAGTCGCAATACCATCAATAGACATCATTTTATTTACAAGTCCAATATAAATATTTTTTACCGAGCCTACATAAGCAGGAATTCTATATACTACCTGATACAATGCAAACAGAATTGGCATCTGAATCAACAACTGTACACAACTACCACTTGGGGAAACACCATATTTTTCATATACCATCTTTGTTTCCTGATTCATCGCCATGGCTGATTCATTGTCTTTTTTACCTTCGTATTTCTTCTGAATTGCCTGTATCTCCGGCATCATCTTTGTCTGCATTCTTGAAAACTTCTGCTGCTTATAAGTAAGCGGCATCAGTAATAAATAAATAATCAATGTAAATAGAATAATGGATAAACCGATATTAGGAATTCCAATTAATTCTAAAAAATTATAAATAGCATCCATCAGATAACCAAGTAACGAAGACACTGGTCCTATAATAAACGTGGATGACTTTGTCAGTATCATGCTTGTCAAAAATTTCTCCTCCTTAAACTGACTGAACTATTATCAGCCTTATGGTACTGGATCATATCCACCTTTTGAAAATGGATTACATCTCAGTATTCGATAGCAGGTCAACGCCCCACCCTTTACGGCACCGTATTTATTTATGGCATCTAATCCATATTGCGAACAGGTTGGAAAGTATGGACAACAGGTAGTCTTCATAGGCGACAGATATTTTCTGTACAACCGTATCAAACCAATCATAATTTTATTCATAGTTATTCACCTTCTGCTATTATATTGTGAATTTTACCAATATGCATTAATGCACTTTCCATTTCATGAAATCCTTTTTCTTTTGCCGCTACTCTTACTACAATTACAATATCATAACCGGCTTTAAATTCATCCTCATGCAGTCGGTAGCTTTCTCTCAATAAACGAGTTAAATGATGTCTCACTACACTATTTCCTACTTTTTTACTTACAGAAATTCCTACCCTGTTGCGGTGACTGTCATTTTCCATTACATACATAACCAATAATCTGTTTGCACATGATTTGCCATTACGGTATACTGCCTGGAAATCCTTATTTTTTTTCAAAGATTCGGAAAATTTCATATCTGCATTTCTCCCATCTGCGAGTCCGAAATACTATCTTCTATAACAAACCCCGTCCATTATCATCGAAGTAATAACCTGTGTATGATAACCAGACGGGGATTCTTTTTCTTTCTATAGAAGAAAAGACCACATATATATGCGGCCTATGCTGATAATACTTTTCTTCCTTTTGCTCTTCTTGCAGCTAACACTTTTCTACCGCTTGCTGTGCTCATTCTCTTTCTGAATCCATGAACTTTACTTCTAGATCTTTTCTTTGGCTGAAATGTCATTTTCATTACTAACACACCTCCTTTAAACACCAGATATCTATTAAAAATATATGGTAGTAATCTTGTCTGCCATAAAAACATCATTTCAATTATATGCAAACAAGTTTGATAAGTCAAGCAAAACCTGATTTTTTTTATATTTTTTTCTGTATAAACTATTTTGAATTGTGGACAACTTTGTTGATTCCGATCTCTCTTTTGCATCTTTTTCCACTAATTCACTTTCTCCACCAGTGGATTTTTTGAGTTATCCACAAATTGTGGACAAATTGTGGATAACTGTGTATACGTTGTTGATTTTTTGATCTCAGATCTCTATTTTTCCTTGATCTTAGCCACATTTTCAGGTGTGTATAACCACTTTTCCACTCATGTGAATAACTTCTATTTTTTTCAATTTTCCACCTCAAATTCCCTCTGATCCCACACCGCATCACCATTTTCACACGCTCCACTTTACAAAATTAACAGGCTGTGGACAACTCCTTTTTCGCTCCACCATCCACATAGGAATTTTTTGTTTGCTTTATTTTTCATTTTAGTATAAGATATAAGTATTATTTATTATTGTAATATTTATTATTAGGGATATTTTATTCACTGGTAGGCCGTGTTAAAAAATAAGGTACACGGTTTTATTTGAGTGCGTGATATTCCATTAAATATACAAACGCCTGGAGATGAACACTATGGAACGGTTAAAAGAAAAATGGAACGACATTTTAAACAGACTGAAAATCGAGTACGAAATATCAGATATCGCCTTTAAGACATGGATTTTATCTATTTCTATCTATCGTGTAGAGGATGATATGATTTATTTTCTTGTACCAGAACAGCAAAAACGCGATTTAATAAGGAAGAAATATTCAGACCAGATTAAGGTTACCATTGCCGAGGTTCTGGGAGAAGAATATGACATTGACTTTCTGATTGAAAGTGAATTAGCAGATCAGGTTGATTCTTCTAAAAAAGAAACGCTTTCTTCTAAAAGTACAACTGCAAATCGTTCTACATTAAATACGAAATACACATTTGATACCTTTATCGTTGGTAAAAATAATGAATTTGCCCATTCTGCGGCACTTGCTGTTGCAGAAATGCCGGGAGAGACCTACAATCCGCTCTACATTTACGGGGGACCGGGATTAGGTAAAACACACCTTATGCATGCAATTGGTAACTACATTTTAGATGCCAATCCTGACATGAAGGTTCTTTGTGTTACATCTGAGGAATTCACAAACGAAGTAATTGAATCCATTCGTTTTGGTAATAAAGACAGTATGAGTAAGCTTCGTGATAAGTACCGCAATATTGATGTGCTGCTTATCGATGATATCCAATTTATTATAGGTAAAGAAAGTACACAGGAAGAATTCTTCCATACCTTCAACCACCTTCATGGATTAAAGAAGCAGATTGTAATTACTTCTGATAAAGCGCCAAAGGACATTGACAACTTAGACGACCGTTTCCGTTCTCGTTTCGAGTGGGGTCTTATGGGAGATATCTCAAAGCCTGATTTCGAGACAAAGGTAGCTATCCTCCGCAAAAAAGCGGAATTGGATGGCTTTGAAATTTATGATGGTACTAAGGTTCCTACAACCAGTGACTACTTCCATTATGAGATTATTAAATTCATTGCTTCTAATATTAAGTCAAATATTAGAGAATTAGAGGGTGCTTTCACAAAGCTGGTTGCTTATTCACGCCTTCACAATATACCGAAGAAAGAAATTACAATTGATTATACGAAGGATGCCTTAAAAGATTACATTTTTGCGGATTCTCCAAAGCAGATTACTGCTTCATTGATTATTGAAACGGTTGCAGAGCATTACAATGTAACGATTAAAGACTTAGAATCCACCAAAAAGAGTAAAAATATTGCCACTCCGCGTTTTATTGCAATGTACCTTTGCCGTACTCTGACTGATACATCTTTAAAAGATATCGGTGCACTTCTTGGCGGACGTGACCACACAACAATTCTGAACGGCATTAAGAATGTTGATAAGGGAATTGCAAATCAGAATGAAGATATTACTAAGAATCTGGAGATCATTAAAAAGAAAATCATACCAAATTAATTATGTGGATAACCTGTGGATGTCCTGTGATTTTGGTTTTTGTTTACTGTGTAAGGATTTTTTCGCTTATTTTTTTATCACCAGCAATTAACAGGCAAATTTTAAGGTATTCACATTAATTTTTAACCTGAAACCCTTGATCTTTAAGGCTTTCCAGAGTTTTTAACATTTTCACAATGCCTATTATTAAGACTACGAAAATTATTTATATACACATTTCATCTATGATTTCGCTCTGCGAATGTGTATAAAACTTATGATTTCGTGTCAAATTAAATTTTTTATACACATATCCATTTAGAGGATTGGAGGACTTTTTCATGAAATTTATATGTTCAAAAGCAAATCTGGTACATGGAGTATCTATTGTTCAGAAAGCTGTACCGCAAAAGACAACAATGACAATTCTGGAATGTATTCTTATAGATGTATCAGAAAATGGTATTCATCTGATTGCTAATGATATGGAATTAGGTATTGAAACAGTCATTGATGGTGAAGTCATTGAAAAAGGTGTGATAGCTTTAGATGCCAAAATCTTTTCTGAGATTGTTCGTAAGCTGCCAGATAATGATGTCGTGATTGAAACAGATGAAAACTTTAAAACCATTATTACTTGTGAAAAAGCAAAGTTTTCCATTATAGGTAAGCCGGGTGATGAGTTTACCAGACTTCCTGAAATTGAGAAAACGGATTTTATTGAACTGTCTGAATTTACATTAAAAGAAGTGATCAGACAGACAATCTTTTCTATTGCAGATAACGATACCAACAAGGTTATGACAGGTGAGTTATTTTCGATCCATGAAAATAAATTAAAGGTGTCTTCCTTAGATGGACATCGTATCTCTATCCGCAATATTGAATTAAAGGAAGATTACCCGGATAGAAAAGTGATTATTCCTGGAAAAACATTAAATGAAATCAGTAAAATTTTATCTGGTGATGCAGAATCAATGGTATTGATTTTCTTTACCGATAATCATGTTATTTTTGAATTTAACAATACAACTGTCGTATCACGTTTAATTGAAGGAGAATTTTTCCGTATTGAGCAGATGGTCTCTAGCGATTATGAAGTTATGATGAAGATTAACAAAAAAGAATTGCTAGATTGTATTGACCGTGCCACACTTCTTGTAAAAGAAGGAGATAAAAGACCGATTATTATGCATATCACAGATGGAACAATGGAATTAAAGGTAAACTCCTTTATTGGTTCCATGGATGAGAGCATTGATATTGATAAAGATGGTAAGGACATATTAATAGGCTTTAATCCAAAGCTGATTATGGATGCGCTTCGTGTCATTGATGATGAGATGATTACGATTTACATGGTGAATTCAAAAGCACCTTGTATTATCCGTGATGAGGAAAGCCAGTATATTTATCTTATTTTACCGGTTAATTTTAATACAGCAGTATAATATTAAAATATATAAAAAGCCTGCATACCGCAGCAGAATAGAGGTAAGTAATGGAACAGGTAAGAATCAGAGATGAATTTATTAAATTAGGACAGGCCATGAAGCTGGCTGGATTTGTAGATTCTGGAGTAGAAGCAAAGATAGTCATTCAGAATGGAGAAGTAATGGTAAATGGTGAAGTGGATGAACGACGAGGCAGAAAATTAGTTGCTGGAGATGTGGTGTCCTTTCAGGGAAAAGAGTTTACCATTATCAATTAACCGGAGTTTGTATGATTATTAAGTCAGTTGAATTGAAAAATTTCAGAAATTATGATTCCTTATCCATGGAATTTGATGCAGGCACCAATATTTTATATGGTGACAATGCGCAAGGGAAGACAAATGTTCTGGAGGCTGTTTATGTAAGCGGCACAACAAAATCCCACCGGGCATCAAAGGATCGGGAAATGTTGCAATTTGGATATGAGGAAGCGCATATCCGGACGCTGGTTGAAAAGTATGATTTTGAATACCGCATAGATATGCATTTAAAGAAGAATCAGGCAAAAGGGATTGCCATCAATGGAATGCCAATTAAACGTTCGGGTGAGCTTCTTGGCATTCTAAATATTATTTTCTTTTCCCCTGAGGACTTAGACATCATTAAGAGAGGTCCATCAGAGAGGCGCCGTTTTCTGGATTTGGAATTGTGTCAGTTAGATAAGATTTATCTGAGCAATTTAACAAAATATAATAAGGCATTAAATCAGCGGAATAAGCTGTTAAAGGATATTGATTTTCGACCGGATCTTTTAGATACGCTTCCTGTCTGGGATATGCAGGTATGTATGTATGGCAGGGAAGTGATGGCGAGAAGAAGAAGCTTTTTAGAGGAACTGAGTCAGATTGCAGAAACGGTTCATGGAAAGTTGTCTGGTGGAAAAGAGACACTGCATCTTCAATACGAGCCGGATTGTGAGGAAGAAGAATTTGAAAAAAAGCTGACAGACAATTTTGAAAAAGATAAAAAAAACCGGACTACCACATCAGGTCCTCATAGAGATGACATTAATTTTGTGGTAAATGGCATTGACATCCGAAAATATGGTTCTCAGGGACAACAGAGAACGTCAGCATTATCCTTAAAGTTAGCAGAAATAGAATTAGTCAAGAGGCGAATACATGATACGCCGGTGCTGTTGTTGGATGATGTGTTATCAGAGCTTGACAGTAACAGGCAGAAACATTTGTTAGATAGTATTCAGGATACACAGACGATTATTACTTGTACCGGATTGGATGATTTTGTTGCCAATCAATTTAATATTCACCGGGTTTTCCGGATAAAAGAAGGACAAATAGTAACACAACCATAACTATGAAGGTACAGAATAGTTACACATAACCAAAATCATAAAAAGAAAGGAAGCCGAAAGGGCGCATATGGAGATACTTCCTATGCTGGAAAATGAAAATGAGTGCAGAATACGGAGCAGATCAAATTCAAATATTAGAGGGATTAGAGGCCGTGCGTAAAAGACCAGGTATGTATATTGGAAGTACCTCCACACGCGGTTTGCATCATCTTGTTTATGAAATCGTTGATAATTCAGTAGATGAAGCATTAGCAGGCTTTTGTACTAAAATTTTAGTAACCATTAACCCGGATAATTCCATTACCGTTATTGACAATGGACGTGGTATTCCGATTGGTATCAATCACAAAGCAGGTATTCCGGCAGTAGAAGTGGTATTTACCATTCTTCATGCAGGTGGTAAATTCGGTGGTGGCGGATATAAAGTATCAGGTGGTTTACACGGTGTAGGTGCTTCTGTTGTAAATGCATTATCCGAATGGTTAGAGGTAGAAATCTTTACCGATGGCAAGATTTATAAACAGCGTTACGAGCGTGGTAAAGTTATGTATAAGTTAAAAGAGGTTGGCGAATGTGAACCGGGTAAAACAGGAACAAAAGTAACCTTTCTGCCGGATAAAGAAATTTTCGAGGAGACCGTATTTGACTTTGACACGTTAAAACAGCGTTTCAGAGAAACTGCATTTTTAACAAAAGGAATTCACATAACCTTGCAGGATAACAGACCGGAGGAACCGGTAGAGCGTGTGTTCTACTACGAAGGTGGTATTAAGGAATTTGTAACTTACCTGAATCGTTCAAAGGAAGCGTTATACCCAGAGGTAATATATTGTGAAGGCAGTAAGAATAATGTGTATGTGGAAGTTGCCATGCAGCACAATGATTCCTATAATGACAGCAGTTACAGCTTTGTTAATAACATTACCACACCAGAAGGTGGTACACATCTTACTGGTTTCCGTAATGCCCTTACAAAGACCTTTAATGATTATGCAAAGAACAATAAGCTCATTAAAGAAAATGAAAGTTTATCCGGAGAAGATATCAGAGAGGGATTAACAGCAATTATCAGTGTCAAGATTGAGGAACCACAGTTTGAAGGTCAGACGAAGCAGAAATTGGGTAACAGCGAAGCCAGAGGTGCGGTAGACAGTGTAGTAAGTGAGCAGCTTACATATTTCCTTGAGCAGAACCCGCAGGTTGCCAAGATTATTTTAGAGAAATCTATTATGGCACAGCGTGCAAGAGAAGCTGCCAGAAAAGCAAGAGATTTGACAAGAAGAAAAACAGCATTAGATGGAATGAGCCTTCCGGGCAAATTAGCAGACTGTACCGACAAGAATCCGGAAAACTGTGAAATTTACATCGTAGAGGGTGATTCCGCTGGTGGTTCTGCAAAGTCAGCAAGAAGTCGTGCGACACAGGCGATACTTCCACTTCGTGGTAAGATTTTGAATGTAGAAAAAGCAAGACTGGATAAGATTTATGCCAATGCAGAAATCAAAGCAATGATTACGGCTTTTGGTACTGGTATTCATGATGATTTTGATATCAGCAAGTTGCGTTATCACAAAATTATTATCATGACAGATGCCGATGTGGATGGTGCGCATATTAGTACATTACTACTTACATTCATTTACCGCTTTATGCCGGAGCTGATTAAGCAGGGCTATGTATACCTTGCAAAACCACCACTCTTCAAGATTGAGAAAAATAAGAAGGTCTGGTACGCTTATGATGATAAAGAGCAGGAAGCAATCTTAAAAGAAATTGGATTAGACCAGAACGTAAAAATTCAGCGCTACAAAGGTCTTGGAGAAATGGATGCCGAACAGCTCTGGGAAACAACTATGGATCCGGAAAAACGAATCCTTATGCGTGTAACTATGAACGAAGAACAAAGCGCAGAACTTGATTTAACATTTAACACACTGATGGGTGATAAAGTAGAACCTAGACGTGAATTTATCGAGGCAAATGCTACATTTGCTCAGAATATTGATATTTAACAGACTGGAGGAGCAAAATGGAAGACAATATTTTCGACCAGGTTGAGAACGTTGACCTGAAGAAAAAAATGGAAGATGCCTACATAGACTATGCCATGAGTGTTATTGCATCCAGAGCATTGCCAGATGTAAGAGATGGTTTAAAGCCAGTACAACGACGCGTGTTATATTCTATGATTGAGTTGAACAACGGTCCGGATAAGCCACATCGTAAATGTGCCCGTATCGTCGGTGATTCCATGGGTAAATATCACCCTCATGGTGACAGCTCTATTTATGGTGCGTTAGTAAATATGGCACAGGACTGGTCTACCCGTTATCCACTAGTAGATGGTCATGGTAACTTTGGTTCTGTAGATGGCGATGGCGCTGCTGCTATGCGTTATACAGAAGCACGATTAAGTAAAATTTCAATGGAAATGTTAGCGGATATCAACAAAGATACCGTTGACTTTACACCGAACTTTGACGGTACAGAAAAAGAGCCAATCGTATTGCCATCCAGATACCCAAATCTGCTTGTCAATGGTACAAATGGTATTGCTGTTGGTATGGCTACCAATATCCCACCACACAATCTTCGTGAGGTAATTAATGGCGTTGTGAAGATTATTGACAATCGCATTGAAGAGGATCGTGATACCACAATTGAAGAAATTTTAGAGATCGTTAAAGGTCCTGATTTCCCAACTGGTGCTACGATTTTAGGAACAAGAGGAATTGAACAGGCATATCGTACCGGTCGAGGTAAAATCCGTGTGCGTGCGGTAACCAATATTGAACCAATGCAGAATGGAAAGAACCGCATTGTGGTAACGGAACTTCCATACATGGTAAATAAAGCACGATTGATTGAAAAGATCGCGGAATTAGTAAAAGATAAAAAGATTGATGGTATTACTGCTATTACGGACGAGTCCGATAGAGAAGGTATGCGTATTTCTATTGAATTGCGCAAAGATGTTAATGCCAATGTACTATTAAATCAGCTTTATAAGCATACACAGTTGCAGGATACCTTTGGTGTAATCATGCTTGCCCTTGTAAACAACGAGCCAAAGGTATTAAGCTTATTGGATATGCTGACATACTATTTAAAGCATCAGGAAGATGTAGTAACAAGAAGAACCAGATACGATTTGAACAAGGCTGAAGAACGTGCTCATATTGTAGAAGGTTTACTAATTGCCCTTGATAATATTGATGAAGTTATTAAGATTATCAGAGGTTCCAGAACCACACAGTTGGCAAAGGCAGGCTTGATGGAACACTTTGGTTTAACTGATGTACAGGCGCAGGCGATTGTAGATATGAGACTGCGTGCTCTTACCGGTTTAGAGCGTGAAAAGTTAGAAGATGAATACAAAGAATTAATGGCAAAGATTGCAGAATTAAAAGCAATTTTAGCAGACGAAAAGAAGCTTTTAGGTGTAATCAAAACAGAAATTCTTATGATTCGTGATAAATACGGTGATGATAGAAGAACCGCTATCGGATTTGATGAATTTGATATGTCTATGGAAGATCTGATCCCAAATGAAAGTACAGTTATTTCTATGACGAGATTAGGGTATATCAAGAGAATGACGGTAGATAATTTCCGCTCACAGCATCGTGGAGGAAAAGGAATTAAGGGAATGCAGACCTTAGAGGAAGATAATATTGAGGATTTGTTTATGACAACCACTCATCATTATCTCATGTTCTTTACCAACTTTGGTAAAGTATACCGCATGAAAGCATATGAGATTCCGGAAGCTTCCAGAACAGCAAGGGGAACTGCGATTATAAACCTTCTTCAGTTACAGCCGGATGAGAAGATATCAGCAGTGATTCCAATATTAGAATACAAAGATGACCAGTATCTGTTTATGGCAACGAAGAAAGGTATCGTTAAGAAGACACCAATTACAGAGTACGCCAATGTGCGAAAGACAGGTCTGGCTGCGATTAATCTTCGTGAGGAAGACGAATTAATCGAAGTAAAAACTACAAATAATGAAATGGATATTCTGTTAGTGACCAAGCATGGTATGTGTATCCGCTTTAACGAAAAAGACGTCCGATCCACTGGTCGAGTATCTATGGGTGTTATCGGTATGAACCTCACAGATGGCGATGAAGTGGTAGGCATGCAGTTAGACAGTCAAGGAGATTCTCTGTTAATCGTATCAGAAAAGGGTATGGGTAAGAGAACGCTGATGAGCGAATTTACTGCACAGAACCGTGGCGGTAAGGGTGTAAAATGCTATAAAATTACAGAAAAGACAGGTAATGTTGTTGGCGTAAAAGCGGTAGATGAACACAGACAGATTTTGTTAATTACCACCGAAGGCATCATTATCCGTTTAAATATTTCTGATATTTCCGTATTGGGAAGAATTACTTCTGGTGTGAAGTTAATCGATATGAGTGACGACATTACAGTTGCAAGTATTGCTAAGGTAAGAGCAGAAGATACAGAAGCAGAACGTGCAGAGGCGGAATTGGCTAAGGCAGAATCAGCAGATGGTGAAGAAGCAGATAATCCAGAAGCATAAAGAGAAGTTCCTGTAGAAATACAGGAACTTTTCATACATGAAAGAAACACAATAGGTAATTGCGAAACGCCAACAAGGTAGTGAATTGTCAGAATTGTTTGTGACAGATAGCTGTTTGCTACATAGTCTATATGTGACCCTCTGAAAACGTCGGCACTTGGGCTGTGTATTTTACAGCCTTAGTGTCCACTACGTTTGAAGGGAGTGAGA
>JBGVMW010000159.1:0-2376 GCA_045125095.1 Lachnospiraceae bacterium | reverse complement strand
AAGAAAAAGTAACTATTCAGTACCCTCATAGTTACGAGCCAAAATCCATGCAGAATCACCTACGGTGATGGATTTTGGCCTGCTGCCACTACGTTTTCATACGGACTGTGCAGTTCAGCACAGTCCTGTTCTGAATAGTTACAAGAAAAAAACAAATTTTACAATAGGAGAAAGGAAAAAATTATGATTAAGATTGCAATATATGGAAAAGGTGGAATCGGAAAGTCTACAACCACCTCAAATTTAGCGGCAGCGCTTTCAGAGAAATATAAAGTAATGCAAATTGGCTGTGACCCTAAGGCAGATTCCACGAAGAATCTTCTTGGTGGAAAACAGATTGAAACTGTGTTAGATAAAATGAAAGAAAAAGGTGATGACGTCACCTTAGAAGATATCGTATATGAAGGTTATAATGGAATTCTCTGCGTGGAAGCAGGTGGACCGACACCGGGAATTGGCTGTGCCGGTTTAGGAATTATTTCTGCATTTCAGAAATTAGAAGAGTTAAATGCCTTTGAGGTATATCAGCCGGATATCGTATTGT
Organism: Lachnospiraceae bacterium; assembly: GCA_045125095.1. Classification (GTDB taxonomy): domain Bacteria; phylum Bacillota; class Clostridia; order Lachnospirales; family Lachnospiraceae; genus JBGVMW01. The sequence goes on along the minus strand of JBGVMW010000159.1, from coordinate 1,832 downwards.
ATGATGTATTAGGAGACGTAGTCTGTGGAGGATTTGCAATGCCGATTCGAGATGGCTATGCGGAGCATATTTTTGTGGTAACCAGTGGGGAAATGATGGCATTGTTTGCAGCTTCTAACATTGCAAGAGCAGTAGAGAATTTTAAGAACAGAGGCTATGCAAAAGTTTCCGGAATCATTTTGAACGAGCGTAAAGTAGAAAATGAAAGAGAATTGGTAGAACGCTTCGCGAAAGAATCTGGTAACGAAGTGATACAGGTGATTCGTCGTAGTGATGACATTCAAAGAGCAGAGGATAAGGGGCAGACGGTAATTGAAGCGTCACCAGAATCAGATATTGCAGGCGATTACAGAGAACTGGCACAGAAAATGATTGAAATATGTGAAAGGACGGAATTGGAAAAATGTGTGTAAATCATTGCTTTGAAAAAACATTATACTATAATTCACCGGGACATGGTGGATGGGGAATTATCCGTGTAGCGGCATTGATTCCAGAAAGTCATTTGCTGTTTATCTGCCCATCAGCCTGTTTCAGACATGGTTCCTTAGGAGCAGTACAACATGGATATAAAGATAAAACTTCATATTTGTACATTACGCCGGCTGATGTCATTGCTGGTTACGATGCAGTAATTGAAGAAGGGGCAGAAGAGTTGTTGGAACGAGATCCGGATATAAAGGTATTATTCTTATTTGCTGCCTGTATAGATGATTTTATTGGTACAGATATGGAAGCCATTGCAAGACAGATTGAAGAAAAACATCCTGGTTTAGTTGTTCGCGTCTGTCATATGAATCCAATTGCAGCAGATACCAGCAAGCCACCCCTGGTAACGGTATATCAATCTATGCTGTCAACCATACCGGTTGCCGCGAAGGAAAAAGAAAATGCAGTAAATCTGTTAGGAAAGTTTGTACCTATTGCAGAAGAATGTGAAATGCATGAATTTTTCACATTTCATGGAATTTCGAAAGTAAGACAGATTGCAAATTACGACCGCTATGAAGATTTCTGTGAAATGGGAACCAGCAAATATAATCTGGTGATTTCTCCGGCAGCACGATTTACCGCTGACTATATGGATAAGACATATGACACCGTTTCTGCTTTTACCGCAATTTCTTATGATTTAGAAGAAATTAGAAAAAATTATGAGCATATAGAGGAAAGTCTGTTTGCAGAGCAAAATCAAAAATTTGACTTTACACAAATAGAGAAGAGAGCAAAAGAAGCCATTCAAAGTGCAGTGGAGAAGTTAAAAAACATTCCGATTGTGGTGTCAGACAGTGCTGTGTTACGTCCGTTTTCTCTTGCCAAAGCATTGATAAGTTATGGATTTACGGTAAAAGAAGTAGTAGCACAGGCTGCAGTATCAGTAGATAAAGAAGCCTATGAGGAGTTTTTGAAAACATATCCGGATATTGAGATTATACAGCCGTTGCATCATCGTTCTGCAATCAGGGAAAAAGCAGGCGAAGGTATGGTAGCAATTGGCTTTGAGGGTGCGTATTTAAGACAGTGCGATTATGTAGTGGACTTGTCAGATGATGAAGGTATGTATGGCTACTATGGAGTGATACGACTGATGAACATGTTAGAGCAGTCCATAACGGAGAAAGCAGATTTGCGGAAAATGATAGAAGAATACGGAGCAGTTGTATAGAAAAGACAATTCCGTACTCTCATAGTAGGTAATTGCGAAACGCCAACAAGGTAGTGAATTGTCAGAATTGTTTGTGACAGATAGCTGTTTGCTACATAGTCTATATGTGACCCTCTGAAAACGTCGGCACTTGGGCTGTGTATTTTACAGCCTTAGTGTCCGCTAC
>JBGVMW010000158.1:0-4304 GCA_045125095.1 Lachnospiraceae bacterium | reverse complement strand
ATATAAAGGATCAAATAAGTTCATTTGTTGAAATTGATTTGTTTTAAAAGCCATAATATCACCGCACATTCATATAGTTTTTATAATTATATTTTACTATATTTGAGTGCTTTTATCATCACTTTTGACACCCTAACCAGTTATTAATAGGTATTCTTGATTTATATCCACACCATAAACCTTGTTTAATTTTTCAGTATCAATATGTTCCAAGCCATTACCACCTGCAATCCCAAGTATCATAGCAGATTGTATATCATATTGATTTAATTGTCCTTTCATCATCTGATTCATCGCCTGCAACTGCTGAACAGAATCCAATGCCATATGACTCTCATAATCAGATAAGCTAATATCCTTCCATGGATTATTCATAATATTATCACCACCAAATTCAAATTTTCACATCTAGTTTTATCCGTATGTAATCCCATACGTTTAGATTTCAAATATACTACACTTCATTCTTCTCTTCAATACATGATATCTTATCCGCCGCTGATAAAATTTGCATCTGATACTCTGCAATCTCTTTTAAAATCTGAAATCTTTCTTCTTTTGATTTACCTTCACGAATCATCTGTGCATTATGCGTTTCAAGATTCGAAAGTACCGTAAGTTCATTAATCGTAGCATAATCTCTAACGTTACTACTTTTTGCAAGTTCCGGGTTACTTTCTCGCCACGCTTTTGCTGTAAAACCAAACAACGCAACATTTAGCAAATCTGCTTCTTCCGCATAAGGTAACCACTGCAAGTCATCCCTATAATTGCAATTTGGAATAATATAATTCTTGATTGCATCCGTTTGAATCAAATAATTATTCTTGGATAGAAATCTCTTTGCATCCCATTCTAACTTTTTAAGATTATTTTCTTCTTCTTTCAATCGCTGAAATTCTTTGATTAGATATAGTTTGAAAACCGGGCTAATAGCAGAGGCAAATTCAAAAGCAATGTCTTTATGAGCATATGTCCCACCATAACGACCCTTTTTAACAAATATGCCTATTGCATTTGTCTGTTCCACCCACTCTGATACGCTTGGTGTAAAAGTCAATAATCCCGCTTGTTTTTTAAAGTGTTCAGATTCGAACACTTTAAAATTTGGATTATATATTTCCTCCCAAGTAGCCAAAAACTCAAGCGTTCTTCTATTTCTGAGCCAATTACGCACAACGTCTGCTGCTCTGGAATCGTCTGATTTTGCAGCAGCAATATCTGTAATACAAATGTAATCATCAATTTCTTCTTTTGAAATTGTGATTGGCAAATTTTGAACTTTTATAATTTTATTCTTCTGCATCCTCATTTTCCTCCTGTAATTCAATTTTCTTTTCTGCGAGCAAACATTCCATCTTTGTATAATAAGTAATAAGACGTAGGACATAATCTGGCATCTTTCTTCTTCCTGCTTCCCACTCTTCTAACGTTCTTAGAGGTATCCCTATGTACAGTGAGAATTCTGTTCTATTCATTCCTAAATCTTCCCTAATTTGCTTTAATCTTCTAATTTGCTTTTCTAATTGCTCTTTCTTGTCCATATTGCCCTCTCCACTCATTGTGTGGTTATTATATCACATTACAATTCATACATCAATAAGAACACTCGGAACTTCTTTTTCATCAGATAATCCTTACGAAGAGAACAATTCTTTCCATGTGTACACTCATATTTTCTACACCATTTTTGACACCATTTCTTCTCCAAACCACATCAATTTACATCAAGTTACGATATCTCTCCATAAACCAAAACTTTCAAAAACCTTGAGAAACCGCCATTTCCCAAGGTTTTATCGCATATCCCTCTATTCATTTAACATAAGTTAAAGTTTTGTTAATTTTCCTATTTCCTTGAAACTTTTCTCTCACCGTACAACCAAAGTATAAGACTCAGATGTTTGCAATGATAATAAATTCAATAAAAAGGTAAAGTTTAATACCTTGGGATTTAAACTAACTCCACATTTACTTTTTCGATACAACGCATCCTCCTTATTTACACTATCCTAACAAGTCTTCCACAATACGCTCCGGTGCATCCATAAATCTTTTTGTCACAATAAAATGCTCTGTATCTTTATAATTTACCGACTTGATACTTTCTTCTGTAATCTCAAGCACCTCTGCTCCCGGATATGTCATAAGAATTGGTGAGTGTGTTGAAATAATAAACTGAGAGTTCTTATTGACCAATTCTTTTATACAATACATCAACCTCATAAGTCGCATTGGCGATAATGCTGCCTCTGGCTCATCCAATATGTATAATCCATTTCCATAAAAGCGATTTTCGACCAACGCCATAAAACTTTCCCCATGTGACTGCTGATGTAAAGACACTCCTCCGTAACTTGATATGATTGGAGGTCCAAATGCCGGTTCCCTATCCATATCATCAATATTCGAAGCCACATTATAAAAACTCTCTGCCCGAAGAAAAAAACCATCTCTGTGTCGTTTATATCCTCTACTTACTCTTAGATATTCATATAAATCCGAATGAGACTCTTTCGTTGCAAAATTAAAATTCACAGTTCCTCCTTCTGGATTGAACCCCATAGCAACAGCTATCCCCTCAATAAGCGTAGATTTACCTACTCCGTTCTCGCCAATAATAAACGTAACAGGCTTTGATAGTTGTAACTCTCCCATTTTTCTTAGATTCGCTATCACAGGCAAGTCTCTAAGATAATTTCCTTCCGGTATTTCCTTAGATAATAAAACCTTATTTAGGTATAAGCTACTATTTAATAAACTATTTTCATATCCCATACTAACATCTCCCTTTCGTATGGCGAGGTGCAGGAGTCGATCCTGTACCCTTTACCTGCCCCATCATTGCAGCTACATATCTATTTTTCAATTCTTTCATCAAAAACACCTCTCTACTCATGCAAATACACTTTAATGTTAATCTTTACCCAACTACCCTTTTTCTCTTTTGCGGAGATTCTTCCAAAAAGAAGCTTTCCTGCATCCATGAGTCTTGCAAAAATGACATTATCTTGTTTTGGCACGTAGCCAATCTTAACGCCATCTTCTGTTTTAATCACAATCGCTTGCTTATCATACTGGTTGTCTGGTTCACGGAAGAAATCAAGCTTATCTTCTATATTCAAATATTGTTCCAATTCCTCTATTCCTTCAACATGGGTAGTTCCAGCTACATATGTATCAAACAAGAATATATCTCTTTCAAATGGCTTCGGTATAACCAATTCTCCATTTGCTCCGTGGAATAGACTTACCAAACCACTACCTTCCGTTTTTATAAGGTCGCCCATACTATCACCTCAACATTTCTTCGATTTTGGCGTTATATGTTTCTACAAGTTCCTTGTACTGCTTCAACAGTTCCTCTAATTCTGCTTTTTTGTGTTCTACCTTCTGGTCGTCCTCCAAAATATCCTTAACGCAATATGGATACTCTGACTTGATTTTAGCTATGCTTTCCTTGATAGAGCCAAGCATCTTATCTAGCCGTTCCTTTTCTTCCTTAAGCTGTGTAAATGCATCTTGATGCTTTTCCGGAAGCTGATGTTCTCCAACCATCTCATCAATAATTCGAAGCGTTGCCAAATCTCCATTCTTATAAGCATTTACTGCATTATCTAACATCTTTACTTGTGCAAGCGATACCTCCGGGTTAATATCCGGATGTAGCACCTTTACAATCTTACGGTACAATTTCTTTAGTTCCTTATTATCCTCTTCTGACAGATATTCAGCGTTGCTATGCTTAAGAGCATCATTCATTTTGTCTATCTGCTCATTCAGTTTCTGTTGATATTCAAAGAACTCAACATCAAGCGTTTCATCTATCTTTGAAAGATCTACTCTCTCCTGACGATTTTTCTTTGCTTGAATTAGTTCGATTTTTCTTTTTAATCTCATAGCAGCACATTGAGCCTCATATGCTTTGTACTCCAGACTGCCAAGTTTAATCATATATGCCATCTCTATGTTTTTGCAGATAACAAATCGTAATTCATCACGTTCTAACATAAGTATGGATAACTCTGTTCTAAGCTTTTCTACATCATCTTTCAATTTCTGAAAATCCGGAAACACTATAATCCCACTATTTTCTTCTTGCTTCTCTTCGCTCATATGTGTTGCCCCCTCTCCTTCTATTACTGTTAGGTAATTGCGAAACTCCAACAAGGTAGTGAATTGTCAGAATTGTTTGTGACAGATAGCTGTTTGCTACATAGTCTATATGTGACCCTCTGAAAACGTCGGCACTTGGGCTGTGTATTTTACAGCCTTAGTGTCCACTACGTTTGAAGGGAGTGAGA
>JBGVMW010000157.1:0-27231 GCA_045125095.1 Lachnospiraceae bacterium | reverse complement strand
CAACAAGGTAGTGAATTGTCAGAATTGTTTGTGACAGATAGCTGTTTGCTACATAGTCTATATGTGACCCTCTGAAAACGTCGGCACTAAGGCTGTGTATTTTACAGCCTTAGTGTCCGCTACGTTTGAAGGGAGCGAGAGCGCGTCAAATATAGACTATGTAGTAAGCAGCTATTTGCACAAACAATTCTGACAATTTACGGATGGTTATCACTTTCGCAAACGCCTATAGTAAAGGATTAATGAAAGGAGAACGCACTATGTTCGAACGAATCGATTATATTGTAAAACATTTAGATGGTGATTATGCGTATTTAGAGCTGCTTGACCAGCCACAACAGGATTTAAAATGTGTGGCACGTGCATTGCTTCCACCGGAAACAGGGGAAGGCACGCGACTTGCTTATGAAATGATGTCATATTCCATTATAGAATCATAATCAAACAGGCTGGTTTACATAATTATTTTATGTAAACCAGCCTGGCGTTTTACGTACAATGTATATGAGCAAATCATGTATAATTCCCTTGCCAGCATCATACCTTACTATAAGAGAATGGACATAGGAGATTTTTATGGTCAGTGATACTCCGGAAAAGAGAATGGAACTTTTAAGACAGGGACAACTTTTAGCTGGAAAAACGATGACATATGGCACATATGAGAATAGATTTGAACAAACTGAGAACAAATCTAATATTCCTGCATTTCGAAGCCTTTTATTACGCTCTGTCATTTGTTTACTGTTATATGTCATGATTGCATATGCAGAAGAGAATACACCCTGGCGTCAACAGGCACTTGAAGCTCTGTCTGTGAATTATGCAGAGGAGGAGAGTGCTATGGTTTTTGAGTTTCTACAAAGCTACATAAATGAAACAGCATCACTTTGAAATGCAGAAGCACCCAAACAAAGGTTTGCATTTTCCCTTCTATTATGATACACTATATCTAAAACTAATTTTTGGTGCTAAATGCCACCATTATCAATTAACAAGAAGGGTATAGGATATGATTAGTTATATTAAAGGTACGGTTGCCTATTTAGAGCCGACTATAGTAGTAATTGAGAATCAGGGAATTGGCTATACTATCTATATATCAGAGCAGACAGCCTCACAGATTCCTTCTCCCGGACAGGACATAAAGCTGTTTACCTATATGAACGTAAGAGAAGATGCAATGGAATTGTTTGGGTTTCTTACAAAAGACGATTTGGATTTCTTTAAACTGTTGATTACGGTAAATGGAATTGGACCAAAGGGGGCACAATCCATTTTAAGTGTAATGACACCTAGCGAATTGCGTTTTGCAATCATTGCGCAGGATGCAAAGACAATTTCGAAAGCGCCGGGAGTAGGTAATAAGACAGCACAGCGCATTATATTAGATTTAAAAGATAAATGTAATTTAGAGGATGCCTTAAATACGTTTGCAGAGGATGTGGCAGCCGATACCACCCAAAAGCCGGCAAACGAAACTGCAAAGAGCGAAGCAGTAGAAGCACTGGTAGCTCTAGGATATTCTTCCACAGAAGCATTAAAGACTCTGCAAAAGATAACAATCACACCAGATATGGATACTGAAACAATCTTGAAACAGGCTTTAAAGCAGATACATATTTAAGGAAGCTTACTGGAAAAAACGTTTAAACGGCGAAATGGAGATTATTATGGGAAAACGAAGTATTACAACAGAACGTACAGAGGAAGACGTTCGAATTGAAAGCAGCCTGCGTCCCCAGACACTGGATGCCTACATTGGACAGTCTAAGGCAAAAGAAATGCTACGAATCTACATTCAGGCTGCCAGAGAACGAAAGGAATCCTTAGATCATGTTCTTTTGTATGGGCCTCCGGGACTTGGCAAAACAACTCTTGCAGGCATTATCGCCAATGAAATGCAAGTGAATTTAAAAATCACTTCTGGTCCTGCCATTGAAAAGCCTGGTGAAATGGCTGCGATTTTAAATAATTTACAGGATGGAGATTTATTATTTGTGGACGAGATTCATCGATTAAACCGCCAGGTGGAAGAGGTTCTCTACCCTGCAATGGAAGATTTTGCAATCGATGTAATGATAGGAAAGGGGTCCTCTGCCCGTTCCCTTAGAATTGACCTTCCAAAATTCACGCTGGTAGGTGCCACGACAAGAGCAGGTCTTTTGTCTGCACCTCTGCGAGATCGTTTTGGTGTAGTTAATAAGATGGAATTCTACACAAATGAAGAATTAAAGCAGATTATCATTCATTCTGCTGCAACATTAGGCGTGGATATTGAGGAACGGGGAGCCGAAGAAATGGCAAGACGTTCCAGAGGTACCCCACGTCTTGCCAACCGCTTATTAAAGCGTGTGCGAGATTTTGCACAGATAAAATATAATGGAGTCATATCCGAGGAAGCAGCAAACTTTGCACTAGATTTAATGGAAGTTGACCGTTATGGTCTGGACCACGTAGACAGACACATACTACTTACCATGATTGAGAAGTTTCAGGGAAAACCAGTAGGTTTAGATACCCTTGCCGCTGCCATAGGTGAAGATGCAGGAACAATTGAAGATGTGTATGAGCCATATCTGATTAAAAACGGATTTATTAACCGGACACCAAGAGGTCGTATTGTCTCACCTTTAGCATACAAACACTTGGGAATTGAACAGATTGTTATGCATTAAATGTAACTGTTAAGAAATAAACTCTTGTTTTCTTCGGTATTTTGTTATAAGATATCCATGGACTAGTGTATAGTGCCATATTCTTTGAGTGGAGGACAGATAATTCATGGCAGAAAAAACAAATGCAGAAGTAAGCATTGGCGGAAGAGTATTTACTTTGTCCGGGTATGAAAGTGAAGAATATTTGCAGAGAGTAGCTTCCTACCTGAATAACAAAATTGTAGAACTCAGACAATCTGACAACTACTGCAAGCAGCCTCCTGATGTACAAGCCTTATTAATGGAATTAAATATTGCAGATGATTATTTTAAGGCAAAAAAACAGGCAGAACAGTTAGAAGAAGATTTTTCCAATAATGATAAGGAAATATATGATTTAAAACATGAACTGATTGCTGCACAGGTAAATGCAGAAAAATACGACAAGCAAGTGGCAGACTTGCAAGCAGAATTAGAAACTGCACGTAAAAAGATTTCAAAATTAGAGGATGCTTTAACACAGGCAATTACCCCGAATAACAATACTAATAAACGGTAATGCCTTTGTGGGGCAAACATACATAGGGTGTCCTTAGGGATGCCCTGTCTTTTGTGTAATAGAAATTATTACTTTTAGCAACGACCGTAGAGCAACAATAGAAAGGATTTTTCAGCAGTGCAAGGTATAACAAAAAAAGCAGAGCTTTTAGCACCAGCTGGTTCTGTAGAAGGCTTAAAAGCAGCCATCCACGCAGGTGCGGATGCGATATATATTGGTGGTCAGCGTTTTGGAGCAAGAGCTTACGCAGACAGTGTACAGAACTCTGACGAAGCAGAATTACTAGCTGGTATTGATTACGCACATATACATGACAGAAAAGTATATCTTACCATAAATACATTATTAAAGCAAAAAGAGATAGAAGAACTCCCCCTATACATAAGGCCATATTATGAACAGGGTGTTGATGCTGTTATCGTGCAGGACATAGGCGTGTTTAAGCAGATACGGGAATCCTTTCCTGATCTGCCGATTCACGCAAGCACACAGATGACTATCACGGGTGCAAAAGGCGCAGAACTATTAAAACAGCAAGGTGCAAAACGTGTTGTACTGGCAAGAGAATTATCTTTGACAGAAATTGCTGAGATTCATAATTCTGTTGATATTGAAATTGAAGCATTTATTCATGGTGCTCTTTGTGTCTGTTATAGTGGGCAATGCCTGTTTAGTAGCATTTTAGGCGGCAGAAGTGGTAACCGAGGCAGATGTGCCCAACCATGCAGACTGCCGTACCAGATATTGGACGAAAGATTGCAACGGACGTTAAATTCTACAAAAGAAGGGTATCCTTTAAGTCCTAGAGACATTGGTGCCATTGATATTCTTCCTGAGATTATTCAGAGTGGTGTATATTCCCTTAAGATAGAGGGAAGAATGAAGCGACCGGAGTATGCCGCGGGTGTGGTACATATATACCGCAAATACTTAGACATGTATTTATCATCCGATAAACCATTTCATGTTACAAAGGAAGACCGGGAACTGTTACTTGACTTATACAGTCGGGGTGGCATGTACACAGGATACTATAAACAACATAACGGAAAAGATATGATGTCTATGGACAGTCCGGCTTATCGTACAGGCCCTGAAGAAATATTCACAAAATTCAAACAGCTTTACATGGATAAAGAGTGTAAGAGAGCCATTCAAGGTGTACTTACTGTTACAGAAGGGAATCCATTATCATGTAGCTTACAGACAGATGATGTCTCTGTATTCGCAACCGGTTCCTCTGTACAGTCAGCGCAAAACCAGCCTGCTACCAGAGAAACCTTAGAAAAGCAAATGCGAAAAACAGGCAATACACCTTATGAATTCGAGGACTTAACCATACATCTTCACGGTGCACCATTTGTTCCGGTGAAAGAAATCAATGAACTGCGTAGAGAAGCGATTCAAAAGCTGACAAATGCCATCTGCGAGAAGTATCGCCGTACCTGGACAGAGCCTGCAAGCATAACATGTGGTGATACAACAAAAGATACATCCACCACATTCCTCCTTAGTGCCTCTGTGGAGACCCAGGAACAGCTACAAACAGTTTTGCAGGCAGAACACATTTCAGAAATATTAATAGACAGCAGCTTTCTTCCTGTAGATATTTCCAAACACAAAGATACCCTGTGTCTTGCAGTAGCTGACTGTCACGCAGCATCGAAGAAATGTTTTTTGATTCTACCAGCAATTATGCGAATGGAGGCATTAACTTCCTATCGAGCACATTATGCAGATATGAACCAATGGGGCTTAGATGGTGTATATTGCAAAAACATGGAAGAAATAGGCTTCTTAAGAGAGATATCATATTCTGGCGAACATCGTTTGGATTATAATATGTATACAATGAACCAACTTTCCATAAGCTATTGGAAGGAACAGGGATTCGACGCTTATACTCTTCCAGTGGAATTAAATGCAAAGGAACTACAGGCACTCGGCGGTGGTGAGAGCGAGCTGGTAGTATATGGATATCTTACATTAATGACCACAGCTCAATGTATGCATAAGAATTTTCAAAAATGTGATAAGCAACCTTCCGTACTATTCATGGAAGATCGTTACCACAAACAGTTCCGTATTCGTAATCATTGCGGTTACTGCTATAACACAATTGAAAACAGCCTTCCGTTATCGTTAATTACGAATACAAAAGAAATACGTGCCATTGCGCCAAAACGTTTGAGGCTGATTTTCACGGGAGAACACAAAAAAGAAGTAGCAAGAATTACAGATGCCTTTTCGCAACAATTCATTTTAGAGAATAAACATTCTGTTAATCCTGTAACAGAATTTACCAGAGGGCATTTTAAAAGAGGGATAGAATAATGGTTCAGGTAGTCATTGATGTATCAAAATATATTTTATTGATCATTTTAATTTTATATGGTATAAACTGTTTTCGTGCGATGCATCGCTTTGGTGAATGTGAGAAAAAGACCAAGCTGACAACACAGTATTTTCTAATTTTCATGTTTCATTCTTTGGGATTTTCAGTACTTGTTTTAGACACCATGAATGGAAAACTGGCATTGTTATATGTAATGGAAGTTGTTTACCTTATTGTTATGATTGCAGTAACAAAAATTTTATACCCAAATCTGGCAAAGGCTTTGTTTCAAAACATGCTCATGCTTATGTCTATAGGATTTGTTATGCTTGCAAGATTAACACCAGACAAGGCAGAAAGACAATTTATGATTATTTGCGTAGCAAGTGTCATAACATTTTTCATTCCATACCTCATGAAAAAACTGTTATGCATAAAAAAACTGTCTTGGCTGTATGCAGCAGCAGGTATTGTTTTGCTCATGGCAGTATTCGTTATCGGACAGGCAACCCGTGGTTCAAAGCTTTCCTTTGAAATCTTTGGAATTGGTATACAGCCTTCCGAATTTGTAAAGATATTGTATGTATTTTTTATTGCCTCTGTCCTCGCAAAATGTGCTGATTTGTTTAACCTTTTACAGGTATCTATTTTTGCAGCCGTTCATGTATTGATTCTAGTATTATCAAAAGATTTAGGAAGTGCCTTAATCTTTTTCATTGTCTATGCATGCATGATATACGTTTCTACTGGAAAATGGTATTACTTTGCTGGTATTATGGCAATTGGTGTAGCAGCAGCCTGTGTGGCAGGCACTGTTTTTTCCCATGTACAAAACCGCGTTATCGCATGGCAGGACCCATTTTCTGTAATTGATGGAAGTGGTTACCAGATTGCGCAGTCCCTGTTTGCCATAGGTACAGGTGGCTGGTTTGGTTTGGGATTGAACCAGGGCGCTCCCTTAACGATTCCATTTGTGGAAGAGGATGTTGCAATATCGGCAATTAGCGAAGAATTAGGTTTAATATCAGCACTGTTAATACTCTTAATCATGCTTTCCTGCTTTGTACTGTTTGTTATGACAGCTATGCGCATGAAAGATAAGTTTTACAAATATGTGGCATTAGGACTTGCAGCTACATATATCTTTCAGGTATTCCTTACAGTCGGTGGTGCATTCAAATTTATCCCGCTAACCGGTGTCACATTACCACTCATTAGTTATGGTGGTAGCTCGATTCTCAGTACCATGATTATATTCAGTATTATTCAAGGGATTTACATGCTCCAGAGCACCAGCTGCGAAGACGATGTGTACGTAGAAGATAATGATACTATGAAATATGAGGAAGATAATCAAAATGTTGAATTTCAGGATATGGAAGACCTTATCATGAAGCAAACCGATATCAATGATTATAGAATCAGATAATTGCTTACTGATTTCTTGAGCAGGAGAGAGGAGGCTTATCTTATGTCATCCAGACGTAAACCCAAAAAACAAAAAAATACAGAATACATGATTATCACCTATTTATTTGTAGCACTGTTTTTAGCACTTATGGGATATATTGTATATTTTCAGATAGTCAAAAGCGAAGATGTCATTAACAGCTCTTATAATAACAGACAGGAATTATTGGCAGAAAAGGTGGTGCGCGGTTCTATCTACTCAGCTGATGAAAAAGTATTAGCAGAAACCGTTGTGGACAGTGATGGCAATGAGGTGCGTAATTATCCATACAAAAATGTATTTGCCCATGCCATCGGATACAATACATTAGGAAAATCAGGGATTGAATCCCAATATTCCTTTAGTATGCTGCAATGTGACAATTTACTTCCTAAACGCTTATTCCGTGAATTAATTGGTGAGAAAAATCAAGGAAATACACTGATTACTACCTACAATGCAGATCTTCAGGAAACAGCCTACAATGCATTAGGTAACTATAAGGGTGCTGTCGTTGCCTTAGAACCAGATACCGGGAAAATTCTGGTAATGGTATCAAAACCAGATTATGATCCAAATCAGATTGCTGTTCTCTGGGATGATTTGACTTCCGGTGACAGTGATGATTCCCGCTTGTTAAACCGTGCCACTCAGGGGCTCTATCCACCAGGCTCTACGTTTAAGATTGTCACAGCAACTGCTTATTTAGATCAGCATAATAACAAGTATACTTCCTATGAGTACGATTGCAATAGCAAGATATCAAATGATGATATTACCATAAACTGCTATCGCAACAAAGCACATGGCAACATTGACTTGCTTACCTCTTTTGCAAAATCCTGTAATACATCCTTTTCCAATATGGGATTATCATTAGACAGAGCAGAGTTTGCTGCAACCTGTACACGATTGTTATTTAATCAGTCTTTACCTCTATCTAAACTTTCCAGCAAAAGCAGTACTGTTGTATTAGAGACAGATACTTCTGACAGTGATGTGATGCAGACTGCTATTGGACAGGGTAAAACGTTGATGACACCAATGCATCTGGCAATGATTACCAGTGCAATTGCAAATGACGGAACGCTGATGATACCATACCAGGTAGACAAAATAAAAACAAGTGATGGTGGCACTGTGAAAACTTATAAGAGCAAATCTTACGGTCGGTTATTTTCAAAGGAGCAGGCAACTATCCTTCAGGAGTTTATGGCGGCAGTCGTATCCGAAGGTACGGGTACAAAGCTTCAAAGCAGTAAATATGATGCATATGGTAAAACAGGTTCTGCGGAATATAATAATGAAAAAGGGAAAAGCCACTCATGGTTTACCGGATATGCAAAAAAGGATGAGAAGAAGCTGGTAGTAACTGTGATTGTCGAAGAAGCCGGAAGCGGTAGTGAATACGCGGTTCCTGTTGCAAAAAAAATATGGGATGCCTATTTTGATTAGTTGACTACATGCTCAAAAAGAGGTATACTAAATGTAGTCTTTGAAGTTTATTTTAGTAAAAACACCTAAGACACACCTAATAGCAGGAGGGATTGCAATGATAGAAGCAACGAGCTGTGGCGGTGTGGTAATATTTCGCGGTAAAATCTTATTATTATATAAGAATTTTAAAAACAAATATGAGGGCTGGGTTTTGCCAAAAGGAACGGTTGAGGAAGGTGAAGAATATAAAGACACTGCTAGTAGAGAAGTACTTGAGGAGACAGGTGTAAATGCACAAATTATCAAGTACATCGGAAAAAGCCAGTATTCCTTTTCTGTTCCGGAAGATATTGTGGAGAAAGAAGTGCATTGGTATCTCATGATGGCCGACAGCTATTACAGCAAACCACAACGCGAAGAGTTTTTTGAAGATTCCGGTTATTACAAGTTTCACGAGGCATATCATTTATTAAAATTTGCAAATGAAAAACAGATTTTAGAGAAAGCATATAGTGAGTATTTAGAATTGAAGCGCAGTAATCTTTGGGGAAGCCGGAAGTATTATTAAGTTACATGATTGCAGATTAGATACAGACCGGATGATTCATTTCCTTTTATAAGAGATAGGCGCGGGACAAGCTACTTCTCTTGTAAAAGGATTTTCTTTTATTTTGTAACTGTTTAGAATATGCCATCGTTTACGTTTTACATTCTGAATAGTTACCTTATTTAAAATCAGAAAATGGGAGCAGATATGAAGATAAATCATAAAAAGAGGATTATATGGTATCGCCACCTATATATGGGCGAATTTGCCAGAAAGAAACGATATACCATTGTTCGTAACATTAAAACAGGAAAGATGCTTTTTGATGTCTATGTAATAGTATTGCCTCAAACAGAACACAACCAATTCGAGCTGGTAAATGCCAACCATCTGTTGTCACCATGGTATCAGACATCTACTGTTCGTATCGCAGGAATTGCAGTTGGTTATGACGAGGCAGTAACTGTGTTGGAGCACATGTTTCTGGATGCCTATAAAAAAACTGGTGAATATAATCCGCGATTATTGATTGAACATGACATGTTATCGAATCTCTGCAATGCAAATATATAGAAACTGAGGACAGTATGGGACATATTTTATTGTTGATTTTAAAAATTTTAGGCATACTAATACTAGTTATTGTTGGTCTGCTTGTATTCTTGTGTGCCTGTGTCTTATTCATTCCTGTCAGATATTCACTTACTGGTAAAAAAACAGAGAGTGAAACGACTGTGAAACTGCGTTTTCACTGGTTTCTTCACATACTTTCCTTTTATGGTTGTTATGAGAGTGAAGAATTTTCCACACGCTTTCGAATCTTTGGAATTCCATTAAAAAGCAAGAAGGAGCCGAAAAAAAACGATGAAAACGAAGAAACAGCAACCGAACAGACACAGAACAGAATAGAACATGATAATCCGACAGATAGTAACACTCCGCTGAATACCACATCGGCAAAAGAGACATCTGATTCAATAACGAATGTAAAAAAGGAACTGCACCAAACCGATTCTGGATGGATTGAAAAAATCAAGCATCAGTTACACAATTTGAAGTGTATTTGTCTAAAACTCTGGACTACATTAAAAAGAGTATGTGCAAGCACACATTCCTTTCTGGAGTTTATTCAAGCGGATGCAACAAAGCAAACGTTTACATTTATTAAAACAGAATTAAAATATTTATTTAAGCACTTGAAACCAAGAAACGTAAAGGGAGAACTTATCATTGGTTTTGAAGACCCGTCTGTGACAGGGCAATTTCTGGCGGTAAGTAGTTTATTCTATCCGTTTTTAGGCGAACAAGTGAAACTATACCCGGATTTTGAGAACGAGGTGCTAGAGGGCGCAATCCAGATCCGAGGACATATACGTGCTATACATGCACTGCGAATCGTCTGGCATATATTCCGGAATAACAATATAATGCAAATCATTAAGAAATTTCAAAATAAACACTAATGGAGGTCGTTATGGCAGAAAAAAATAATTTTAACACAACAGTAGAATCACTTTTCAAGGGAATGGACAGTTTTATCTCATCCAAGACAGTAGTAGGAGATGCTATCACCATTGGTGATACCATAATCCTGCCACTTGTAGATGTAACCTTTGGTGTTGGTGCTGGAGCTTATGCAGAAAATAATAAAAACCGAGGAACCGGTGGTATGGGTGGAAAAATTTCACCAAGTGCTGTTCTTGTGATCCAGAACGGAAGTACACGTCTGGTAAATGTAAAGAATCAGGATGCTGTTACAAAGATTTTAGATATGGTTCCGGATTTTGTAAATAAATTTACAAACAAGACGTCAAATGAGGTAGATGAAGAAGTTGAATCTGCCATTCACGATATTACAGGCGAAAACGTAGAAGAATAATCGTCATATATTCCTGCTTTCTGCATATACTGTATTAGTACAGCGTATACAAATAATAATCTTGTACTATGCGTTGTGTTAGAAAGTGGGAGTGCCCATGAAGCGGATATGCGGATTTTCTTTTTTTCTGATAGCAATCGGAATGTTGCTGTCACTCTTTATACAAAATGATTTTATAGAAGTCATCATTATTATTGTATTATTGTTAGCAGGGTACAATTTATTCTGCTGTGGCTGCAAGTGCAGATAAAGTTTATATTTCACGCATTACATTTTACAATAAGCTGTTGTGATTTTCTAGCATATTAGGTAATTGCGAAACGCCAACAAGGTAGTGAATTGTCAGAATTGTTTGTGACAGATAGCTGTTTGCTACATCGTCTATATGTGACCCTCTGAAAACGTCGGCACTAAGGCTGTGTATTTTACAGCCTTAGTGTCCGCTACGTTTGAAGGGAGCGAGAGCGCGTCAAATATAGACTATGTAGTAAGCAGTTATTTGCACAAACAATTCTGATAATTTGCGGATGGGTTTCACTTTCGCAAACGCCTATTCTAGCATATGAAAAAAGGAGTTTTGCTTTACAAAACTCCTTTTCAATCATGTTCATCAATGTTATACATTATGCTCTTTCAACTTTACCGGAACGTAAGCAGGAAGTACATACATATGTCTTCTTGGAAGCTCCGTTTACCTTAATACGAACAGATTTAACATTTGAATTCCAGATTCTGTTTGATCTTCTATGAGAATGACTCACGTTATTACCAAAGTGAGCACCTTTTCCACAAATTGCACATTTAGCCATCATTGCACCTCCTTAATATAAGAAATAAGCTTTACAAGCTCACAACAAGCTTATTCTAGCAGAAAAGATATATAAATGCAAGAAAAATTTTCAATTTCCTAAATTTTTTTAAAAGAAAATATAATTTTAGGTTTTCAATCGTTATAAAACATGGTAAACTAATGACTAAAAGTAGTGGTTCATTAAGTAGAGGAATGGAGGTTACAATATGAAAGGACATATGAATACGGATAAAGGGCAGATTCTCATAGATAGGGATGTAATTGGCAAATATGCAGGTTCCGCAGCAGTAGAGTGCTTTGGTATTGTCGGCATGGCTGCTTACAGCGTGAAAGATGGTCTGGTAAAACTGCTGAAAAAGGACTCTTTGACACACGGAATCAATGTAATCATTAACGAAAATAAATTAACAATTGATTTTCATGTAATTGTAGTGTATGGTGTAAGTATTTCCGCCGTTGCTGAGAACTTAATATCAACGGTAAAATACAAAGTGGAAGAATTTACAGGCATGACAGTAGAAAAGATTACGATCTTTGTTGAAGGTGTTCGTGTAATTGATTAGTTTAAGGAGGAACTTTTTGTGAAATCTAATACATTGGATGCATCTGTTGTACGCAATATGTTTTTAGCAGGTGCCAGGAATTTAGAATCAAAAAAGGAATGGATTAATGAGTTGAACGTATTCCCGGTTCCAGACGGCGACACGGGAACAAATATGACAGCAACAATTATGTCTGCGGCTAAGGAAGTTGCTGCATTAGAAAATCCGACTATGCAGCAGGTTTGTAAAGCTATTTCTTCCGGCTCCTTGCGTGGTGCCAGAGGTAATTCCGGTGTTATTCTATCTCAGATATTAAGAGGTTTTACAAAAGGAATCAGTGCCTATGATACCATTGACATTGTAATCTTATCTAAATCCTGCCAAAAAGCTGTAGAGACAGCATACAAGGCTGTTATGAAGCCAAAAGAAGGTACCATTCTTACCGTTGCAAAAGGTATGGCAGACAAGGCTGTGGAATTATCTGAAGCAGACATTACGATGGAAGAATTCATTGCGGGCGTCATTGAAGAAGGACAGGCTGTATTGAACCAGACACCTGAAATGCTACCTGTGCTGAAACAGGCCGGCGTCGTTGATTCTGGTGGACAGGGACTTTTAGAAGTAATTAAGGGCTGCTTTGATGGTTTCTTAGGAAAAGAAGTGGACTATTCTACCATTCCTGTATCCTCTGCCACACCAGTAACAACTGTGAATAATGATATTGATACCTCTCACATTCAGTTTGGTTATTGCACAGAATTTATTATAATGCTTGACAAAACCTTTACTGCTGAGATGGAACAGGAATTGAAATCTTATCTGTTGTCAATCGGTGATTCTTTAGTTGTTGTAGCAGATGATGAAATCGTAAAAGTTCACGTGCACACAAACGATCCCGGTCTGGCAATTCAGCGTGCATTGACCTATGGTTCCTTATCCAATATGAAGATTGATAACATGCGTTTAGAGCATCAGGAGAAGGTAATTAAAGACGCTGAAAAAAAAGCCACTGAACAGGCAACTGCAGAACCGGTAATGGAACATAAGGAAACTGCATTTATAGCTGTATCTATTGGTAATGGTATGGATGATATTTTCAAAGGATTAGGAGTTGATTATATCATTGCAGGCGGACAGACTATGAATCCAAGCACGGAAGATATGTTAAATGCCATTGAAAAAGTTAATGCCGATACGATCTTTATCCTTCCAAACAATAAAAACATTATTTTAGCTGCAGAGCAGGCAGTGCATTTAGTTGAAGATAAACGTATTATTGTAATCCCTACCAAGACTGTGCCGCAGGGTATTACTGCAATCATAAATTATGTACCGGAAAAATCTGTCGAAGAAAATGCAGCATGCATGAAAGAAGAAATTACACATGTCAGAACGGGACAAGTGACATATGCGGTGCGCGACACTTCCATTGATGGCTATGAAATTCATGAAAATGATATTATGGGAATTGGTGACAAAGCCATTCTTACTGTTGGCAAGGAATTACTGGCAACTACAAAAGATATGATTGATAAGATGGTCGATGAAGAAATTGAGCTTATCGGCATTTATTATGGAGCCGAAGTAACTAAAGAACAGGCAGAAGAAGTAGCTGCTTATGTGGAGGAAACCTATCCTGACTTGGAATTGGATGTACAGGAGGGCGGACAGCCAATATATTATTTCATTATTTCTGCTGAATAGATAGAATCGTCAATAAAGAAAGGATATGCTTCAGCAATCCTTTCTTTTTCTTTCATTACCAGGTAATTGCGAAACGCCAACAAGCTAGCGAATTATCAGAATTGTTTGTGACAGATGGCTATCATTCATTACATGCACCAGGAGGCTTATATGCAATTAACATCATCCGTAAAAGAATTAAAGGGCATCGGGGATAAAACCGCAAAATTATTTGAAAAATTAGGCATTTACACGATTCAGGACTTAATTGAATATTATCCCCGGGCATACGAAGAATATACAGAACCTGTTTCCATTGATAGTCTGACACAAGGACAGACTGCGGTTATCCGTGGAACAGTAAGTCAGGTAAAACCCCTTGCCAGAGTGCGAAATCTACAGATACTACAAGTTATGGTACAACATGGTAGCAGAGGAATGCTATTGACCTGGTACAACATGCCTTACTTAAGAAGTACACTAAAACCCGGCAGCACCTTCTTATTCCGCGGAGCTGTCATATTAAAAAATGGACGACTGACAATGGAACAGCCTACTGTATATAAAGAGGAAGAATACGAAGCTATACAAGGACGTCTGCTTCCTATATATCCATTAACAGCCGGGATTACAAACAATACATTCCGGAAAGCGGTAAAACAAATTATTGAGCAATTAGATTTAGAAAAAGAATATCTTCCCCTTTCCATACGAAAAAAATATTCCCTTGCGGAATATAATTATGCAGTGCAATCCATTCATTTTCCAAAAAACAGACAGGATTGCATTTTTGCAAGACGCAGATTGGTATTTGATGAATTTCTATTCTTTATGCTGTCTGTACGAAGTATGAAGGAGAAAACAAGCCAGGTTACCAATGAATTTCCCTTTGCTTCCTTTGATACAGCAGAGCATATCGTGAACAATCTTCCATACCAATTGACCAACGCACAGCAGAAGGTATGGGCGGAAATCAAAGACGACCTGACAAGAGACGGTGTCATGAATCGTCTGATACAAGGTGATGTAGGATCCGGTAAAACCATTCTCGCCATGCTTGCCATGATATCAGCTGCAGAAAACGGCTATCAAAGTGCCCTAATGGTTCCAACAGAAGTATTAGCCAGACAGCATTTTGAATCTTTCCAGGAATTAAAAGAGCAGTTTGCGATTCCATTTGAAGCGGTTCTGCTCACCGGTTCCATGAAAGCTTCTGAAAAAAAATCTGCAAGAGAAGCAATTTTTTCCGGTCAGGCAACCATTGTAATCGGTACTCATACATTATTTCAGGAAAAGGTACAATATGAGAAATTAGGTCTGGTCATCACCGATGAACAACACCGTTTTGGTGTGAAGCAAAGAGAGGATTTTTCTGGAAAAGGAGAGTTGCCTCATATTCTTGTTATGAGTGCCACACCAATCCCAAGAACTCTTGCCATCATCGTATATGGTGATTTGGATGTTTCTGTCATTGATGAGTTACCGTCCAACCGAGTGCCAATAAAAAATTGCGTTGTAGATACCGGTTACCGTAGAAAAGCATATGACTTTATCACAAAGGAAGTGAATCATGGACATCAGGCTTATGTTATTTGTCCAATGGTAGAGGAAAGCGAAAAATTAGAAGCAGAAAATGTAACAGACTATGAAAAAGAACTACGCCAGGAGTTACCATCCCATATACGTACCGGTATTCTACACGGTAAAATGAAACCTTCAGAAAAAAATGAAGTAATGGAACGTTTCGCAGCCAACGAGATACAGGTATTGGTGTCAACTACAGTAGTAGAGGTAGGTGTCAATGTACCAAACGCCACTGTTATGATGATTGAAAATGCCGAACGCTTCGGTCTTGCACAGCTTCATCAGCTCAGAGGCCGTGTTGGGCGTGGAAAGGACCAGTCTTATTGCATTTTAGTATGTGGCAGTGGCAAAAAAGAATCTATGAAACGCCTGGAGATCTTAAGAGATTCCAATGACGGTTTCTATATTGCCTCAGAGGATTTGAAGCTTCGGGGACCTGGTGATATTTTTGGTATGCGTCAAAGCGGAGATATGTTATTCAAACTAGGGGATATTTATACCGATTCACAAGTACTAAAGCAGGCCTCTGACGCTGCTGCATTGATATTAGACAATAAAAACTGCAATAACAACGAGGATTACCAGTCATTATGGCAACACTTTGAAAGAAACAGCAACCTACGGGAGAAAAGAATGATTGAATTATAAAGGATAGTTGCCTTTTGAAATTATATATAGTAAAATAAGGAACGAACTATCCAAAATATTACAGAGGAATATAGGTGAAACATGGTACAAACATATTCAAACGAGCGTCTCTATGAGATTGCCCATGAAAATTATCAAACATTGTTATTCCATTGCTCCATGCTACAGGCAGAAGGTTACTGGACGCAGCCAGAGATGGTATTACGACAGACAATCGAAGAAACCTTAGATTTACATTTACAGTCACTTCTTCTTATTTTTGCTGTCAATAATTGTCATTATTCAGAAACAGAACATCAGTTTTTATTAAGCATTGTAACACATAATATGCTACAACTCCCTGATATGTATCAGGATACGACCGCTGAAGCGTTGCAAAACGCAGAACGAATTTTAAAAATGCCTCCGATTTTATTACAGCTCTGTAGTCTTCGTGATAAAAATACAGGTTCAAAATCGGCTGAAATGTTTTTTGATACCATGTTAAACATTTTAATGAGTATGGCATACTTAAATGATTGCCATAGCAATTACTTAATTGAATTTATACATAATTACTATCAGAGTATCCGCGTATTTGTAGACGATTTTGCCGGCGATTATGATATAGTAGACGAACAATTTTTATTAGACAAAGTAAAAACCAAAGAATTTGAGACTGGACATTTCTTTACCAATCCGACGTATGAAGTATCAGAAGAAGAAACTGCAGAGCAGGAAGATTTTTCAACAAGACTCCCTGAAGCAGAAGAAAGTCCTGTTGCAGATTCCTTAGCGAGAGCAAAACGTTTCGGTAAAAAACATGATATCACACCTTCTGACATAGCAGCAGAAGAAGCCGAAAATTCTACGAAAGCAATAGAAAAAGAGGATACACCGGACAAAGATGCTATACAGAAGGAGATTGCTACTGCCAAAGCTGCATGGAAAGCTGCCAAATTAGAAAAACTAATAGGCGAATTGAACAATTTAGTTGGTCTTGAAAATGTAAAAAGTGAAGTTTCTTCCCTTGTTAATTTAATTCGGGTGAGAAAAATGCGGGAAGAACACAATATGCCTGTTTCTGACATGTCTTACCATATGGTATTTACTGGTAATCCAGGAACCGGAAAAACAACCGTAGCCCGCATTGTCGCCTCTATTTACAAGGAATTAGGAATTTTATCTAAAGGAACTTTTGTAGAGACAGACCGTTCCGGTCTTGTTGCCGGTTACATCGGTCAGACTGCCTTAAAAGTAACCGAGGTTGTCAATTCTGCAATTGGTGGTGTCTTATTTATTGATGAAGCATATGCTCTGGCAGGAAGAAATGTTACGAACGATTATGGCACTGAGGCTATTGATACTTTAGTGAAGCTTATGGAAGATAACAGAAATGATTTGGTTGTGATTGTAGCAGGCTATAACGAAGAAATGCAGGAATTTCTGAAATCCAACACAGGTCTGATTTCCCGGTTTAATAAATTCATTGAATTTGAGGATTATTCCGATGAGGAGCTGATACAAATTCTCATCAATATGTTTGACACAACTTGCATGCACATTACAGACGACGCAATTGAGCAAGTACGGTCAGATATTCAGAGTATGCCGTCTGAAAAGAAAATGGAATTTGGAAATGCCCGTGGTGTCCGTAATGTTTACGAGAAAATCATTGTGAATCAGGCAAATCGTGTGATATGCATTCCATCACCAACCTCTGACGATTTAGCAATGATTCTATTAGAGGATGTTATGAACGTGATATAAAAATTCCAAAAACAGTTCCTACTGATTAGAATGCGAGGAAAACATGGAAGAAAACATAGAAGAAAATGAAAAAAAACAAAAAAAACCTTTTGAGCGATTTATTAATATCATATGTAACATTTTGCTGACACTCTGCATTACTGTTATGATTTTGCGTATCTTCGTCTTTGATATTGGACATGTGCCAAGTGGAAGTATGGAACCAACTCTTCATATAGGCTGTAATTTACTCATTAATAAGCTAACCACTCATTATACCCGTGGTGATATTGTGGTATTTAAAAGCGAGGAATTTGACAAGATTCTTGTCAAACGATTAATTGGAGAACCTGGCGATCATATTCTTTTAGATGGTGATAAAACTTATATTAATGGCAATCTGTTTGTAGAAGATTATGTAGAAAATCCAACAAATGGCGTAGATGTATTTGAATTTGATGTCCCAGAGGGTTGTTATTTGTTTTTGGGAGATAATCGTTATTCTTCAAACGATGCACGGTTGTGGAAAGAGCCTTACATAAAAGAAGAAGCTTTGATGGGTGAAGTATGTCTTGTATTTGATACTTCAAGCAGCATTTGGATTTATATCCCTAAATAAATTTAAGCAAAAAACTGGATGTAAAATACTTCTAGTGTATTCTTAAGAGATTAACATATACTAATGATGTAACAAACAACAACACTAATTCATAGAGATTTATGAAGGAAATGGAGGAGTTTATTATGTCAAGCAGAAATAACAGAGTAGAGGTTCCAGAAGCAAAGAGTGCATTAGATCGTTTTAAGTACGAGGTAGCCAATGAAATTGGTGTTCCTTTAACTGACGGTTATAATGGTAACTTAACTTCCAAACAGAATGGTTCTGTAGGTGGCTATATGGTTAAGAAAATGATTGAAGCTCAGGAACGCCAGATGGCTGATAAAGGTAGTATGTAATCATCCCAGATAGGAAAATAGGAACTTTAAGGGACTATAGTTTCATGCTATAGTCCCTGTTTATGTACCAGATTCGCAATACATAAAAACAAAAATATGTTTGCATTTTCAAGCCAAGTCTGCTATGATAAAAAATAATTTTAATGTTTTAGAGAGGGAACCGTTATGGCAAAAAAAGAAACATATGGAGCGCAGAATATTGCGGTTTTAGAAGGATTAGAAGCAGTTCGAAAAAGACCTGGTATGTATATTGGCAGCGTAACAACAAAAGGTCTGAATCATCTAATCTATGAAATTGTTGATAATTCTGTTGACGAACATTTGGCAGGTCACTGCTCAATAATACATGTCACATTAGAAAAAGATGGTTCTGCAACCGTTGCAGATAATGGAAGAGGAATACCGGTAGATATGCATGAAAAAGGTATCAGTGCTGAACGTCTGGTGTTTACTACATTGCACGCAGGCGGTAAATTTGACAATTCCGTGTATAAGACAAGCGGTGGTCTTCATGGTGTAGGTTCTTCTGTTGTAAATGCGTTGTCTACTTATCTGGATATTAAGGTAAAAAGAGATGGCTATATTCATCATGACCGGTATGAACGTGGCATTCCAGTGGTAGAACTGGTAGATGGACTTTTACCAACCGTTGGAAAAACAAGAGAGACAGGAACCATTATCAATTTTCTGCCAGATGACACGATATTTGAAAAGACACGTTTCCGAGAAGAAGAAATCAAATCCCGACTGCATGAAACTGCATACTTAAATCCAAAGCTTACGATTATATTTGATGATTTACGTGGAGCTGAACCGGAACACTTAGAATTCCATGAGGAAGCCGGAATCATTGGATTTGTACAAGATTTAAACAAACATAAAGAAGCCGTACATGATGCTGTATTTATTCACGGTGAAGCCGATGGTATAGAGGTGGATGCTGCATTTCAATATGTAAATGAATTTCACGAAAATGTACTTGGCTTCTGTAATAACATATACAACGCAGAAGGTGGTACTCATTTAACAGGTTTCAAAACAGTGTTTACCACAGTATTAAACTCTTATGCGCGAGAGCTTGGAATTCTGAAAGAAAAGGATACAAATTTTACAGGAGCAGATATTCGTAACGGTATGACAGCTGTTGTGTCCATTAAACACCCGGATCCACGATTTGAAGGACAGACCAAGACAAAGTTAGACAATCAGGATGCCGCCAAAGCAGTCAATAAGGTTGTCGGCGATGAAATCCAGCGTTATTTTGACCGCAATCTTGAAACCTTAAAATCGGTTCTTGCCTGTGCTGAAAAAGCAGCAAAAATCCGTAAGACAGAAGAAAAAGCAAAAACAAATATGTTATCGAAACCAAAATTTTCTTTTGATTCTAACGGAAAGCTTGCCAACTGCGAGAGTCGTGATGCTTCCAAATGCGAAATCTTTATCGTAGAGGGAGATTCTGCCGGTGGTTCTGCCAAGTCTGCAAGAAACAGAGAATTTCAGGCAATTTTACCAATCCGTGGTAAAATTTTGAATGTAGAAAAAGCAAGTATCGATAAAGTGCTTGCCAATGCAGAAATAAAAACAATGATTAATGCCTTTGGCTGCGGTTTTTCCGAGGGTTATGGAAATGATTTTGATATCACGAAACTTCGTTATAATAAAATTGTAATTATGGCCGATGCCGATGTGGATGGTGCTCATATTTCCACCTTGTTACTTACATTATTTTACCGTTTTATGCCGGAACTCATCTACGAAGGTCATGTGTACATTGCAATGCCGCCTCTTTATAAGGCAATGCCTGCAAAAGGACAAGAGGAATACTTATACGATGACAAAGCATTAGAGCAGTACCGTAAGCGTCACAAAGGTCCTTTTAATTTACAGCGATACAAAGGTCTGGGTGAGATGGATGCTGACCAGTTATGGGAAACTACACTGAATCCGGAAACCAGAATCTTAAAGCAAATAGAAATCGAAGATGCCCGCATGGCATCAGATGTAACAGAAATGCTTATGGGGACAGATGTACCGCCGCGTAAAGCATTTATTTATAAACATGCAAGAGATGCCGAACTTGATATATAAACATTACTGATATAACGTTTCGAAATATGAGGTGCTGAACAGTTACCCAATTTCACAGAAATAGAGGATATTAATTCCTTTTAATTAAAATGCCATTAATATGGCAGAATGAGAGGAAAACATGGACGAACAAATTATAAAAACAGAATATTCTGACATCATGCAGAAATCCTATATTGACTATGCCATGAGTGTTATCATTGCACGTGCGCTGCCGGATGTGAGAGATGGATTAAAGCCGGTTCAACGCAGAACCTTATATGACATGTATGAATTGGGCATTCGCTATGACAGACCATACCGTAAATGCGCCCGTATCGTAGGTGATACCATGGGTAAGTACCATCCCCATGGTGATAGCTCCATATACGAAGCCTTAGTTGTTATGGCACAGGATTTCAAAAAAGGGATGGCTCTTGTAGATGGTCATGGTAACTTTGGTTCCATCGAAGGAGATGGTGCTGCTGCCATGCGTTATACAGAAGCCCGTTTAAAGCAGATTACGCAGGAGGCTTTCTTACAGGATTTAGACAAAGATGTCATTGATTATCAGCCTAATTTTGATGAGACAGAAAAAGAACCTGTGGTACTACCGGTACGCGTACCGAATCTGTTGCTGAATGGAGCAGAAGGTATTGCTGTTGGTATGGCAACCAGCATTCCTCCACACAATTTAGGTGAAATAATTGATGCAGAAAAAGCTTACTTAAAAAACCCGGATATTTCCACTTCAGATTTAATGCAGTATGTGAAAGGACCTGATTTTCCAACAGGCGGTATCGTGGTAAATAAGGATGAACTTCCTTCCATTTATGAAACAGGTACCGGTAAAATCAAAATCCGGGGTAAAGTAGAGATTGAACATGGAAAAGGCGGCAAGGACAAGTTAGTCATCACCGAGATTCCTTACACCATGATTGGCTTAAACATTGGTAAATTCTTAAATGACATTGGTAATCTGGTAGAAACCAGAAAGACAACGGATATCGTAGATATTTCCAACCAATCCTCAAAGGATGGCATCCGCATTGTCTTAGAATTAAAGAAAAATGCCGATACTGAGCATTTGATTAACATGCTCTATAAGAAAACAAAGTTAGAAGATACTTTTGGTGTGAATATGTTAGCCGTTGCCGATGGCAAGCCGGAAACCTTAGGGTTAAAAGATATTATCAGACATCATGCTGATTTTCTTTATGAAGTAAACGGTAGAAAATACAGCACCCTATTAAAGAAAGAATTAGATAAAAAAGAGATTCAGGAAGGTTTAATCGCTGCCTGTGACGTCATTGATTTAATTATCGAAATTCTTCGTGGAAGCCGCAATATCAAGGATGCGAAGGCATGTCTGACAGAAGGTAAAACAGATGCTATCCGCTTCAAGTCAAAGGCTTCCGAAAAACAGGCTTCCAAACTTGCCTTTACAGAGCGGCAGGCTTCCGCTATCCTGGAAATGCGTCTTTATAAACTGATTGGCCTAGAAATCGAGGCACTTAATAAAGAGTATGAGGATACTCTAAAAAACATTGCCCATTACGAGGACTTGTTAAATAATCATTCTTCTATGACAAAGTTGATTATGAAGGAGTTAGATAACGTAAAAAAGGCATACAGCCAGCCAAGAAAGACAGCCATTGAAAATGCAGCTGCTGTGGTATTCGAGGAGAAAGCTATTGAGGAACAGCCTGTTGTTATTCTCATGGATCGTTTTGGCTATACCCGCTCTATTGATACCGTAACTTACGAACGAAACAAAGAAGCAGCAGATACAGAGAATAAATATGTGATAAGCTGTATGAATACAGACCGTTTGTGTTTATTTACCGATACTGGAAAAATGCATACCATAAAGGTATTGGACATTCCTTATGGGAAATTCCGTGATAAAGGAACACCTGTTGACAATCTCAGTAATTTTACCAGTGACCAGGAACGTATTGTAGGCTTGTTCGCTATGAAACAATTAAAAACAGGAACCCTTGTATTTGGTACTTCACAATCCATGATAAAGCAGGTAAGCGGTTCCGAATTCGATGTAAGCAAGCGTACCGTTGCCGCAACAAAATTAGCAGAGGACGATTTACTGGTATTTGTTGGACTTATTGATGAACATACACACCTTGCCCTCCGTACAAAAGATGGTATTTTCCTTCGTTTCCCATTAGAGGAAGTTCCTGAAAAGAAGAAGGGGGCAGTAGGTGTTCGAGGTATGAAGCTTTCTGCCAAAGACAACGTGGAAGATATGTATTTATTAAAGCCAGATGGGGAAACTACCATTACTTATCAGGATAAGGAAGTAATCTTAGAAAAACTTCGCAGTGGAAAAAGAGATATGAAAGGCAGCCGGCCAAAATAACCGGCGCAGATTGGAGTAACTTATGCGTGTAATAGCAGGTAAGGCAAGAAGTCTGCCATTAAAAACAATAGAGGGTCTTGACACAAGACCAACTACAGACCGTATCAAAGAAACCTTATTTAACATGTTGCAGCCAAAGCTTCCTATGTGCCGCTTCCTTGATTTATTCAGTGGCAGTGGTGCCATAGGCATTGAAGCGTTAAGCAGAGGCGCGTCCTCTGCTGTTTTCATTGAAAACAACAGAAAAGCTGCTGCCTGTATTGAAGAAAATCTTGCCTTTACGAGATTAAAGGAGGATGCTCAGGTAATGGTCTGTGACTGTGTAAGTGGCATTCGCCACTTAGAAGGCAGTGAGCCTTTCGATTATATATTCATGGATCCCCCTTACAAAAAAGGATTGGAGGAAGCTGTATTGACTTGCCTGAAAGATTCTGATATTGTAACAGAGGATACTGTAATTATAATCGAAGCCTCCCTGGAAGATGAATTTCCCTATCTGGATGCTTTAGGATTTGAACTTTACAAAACAAAAAACTATAAGACAAATAAGCATATTTTTGTGCGCAAGAAGGAGAACAATAAGTAATGAGTACCGCAATTTATCCGGGAAGTTTTGACCCGGTTACTTATGGACATCTTGATATAATCAAACGTTCCTCACGAATGTTTGACCAAGTAGTTATCGGCGTTTTAATTAATAAAAGCAAAAAGCCGTTGTTTTCTGCGGAAGAACGTGTTAATATGATAGCTGAGGTTACGAAGGATTTAGAAAATGTGTCTGTCGTTGCATTTGACGGACTTTTAGTAGAATTTGCAAAACAAATGAAAGCTAATATTGTAGTACGTGGTTTACGCGCCATATCTGATTTTGAATATGAGTTACAGATTGCACAAACGAACCATGCATTGGAACCGGACGTAGATACCATGTTCCTGACAACAAATGTACAGTATTCTTATGTAAGTTCTACCACCGTGAGAGAGATTGCTTCCTTTGGCGGTGATATATCTGACTTTGTGCCAGCATATGTAAAAAATAAAGTAGAAGAAAAATTCAAGTATAACATACATTAGTATGCTCTGCATGAACTTGAACATTAGGAGGATACAACATGAGCAGTAAAATAGAAGAGATGATTGATGAATTAGACGATTATATCTCTGGATGTAAATTTCAACCTTTATCCGGGAATTCTAAAATTATAGTTGAAAAAGATATTATTGACAATTACATAGAGCAACTTCGTGTGAAGACACCAGATGAGATCCGCAGATTCCAGAAAATAATCTCAAACCGCGATGCTATCATTGAGGACGCAAAAGCAAAAGCCGATGCTATGTTACAGGATGCGGCAGACCAGACCAACAATTTAATCAGTGAGAGCGAAGTCATGCAGCAGGCTTATGCACAGGCACAGGCAATTGTAGATGAAGCCACTCTTCAGGCGCAGTCCATCATTGATGATGCAACTGTAGACGCAAACAATATTCGCTTAGGTGCCATGCAGTACACAGATGATTTGTTAAGTAATGTGCAACATATCATTGCACAGACAGCAGATTCTGCCTCTGCCAGATATACGAATCTGATTACCGAGCTACAGAAGGCTTATGACACGGTTGTGGAGAACCGCAATGAGTTGCGTGCTGATGATGAACCGGAACCAACAACAGTAGCGGAGGAACCAGAAGAACCACAACTTGATGTTCAGCCAATCACCGGAGAACTACCTGAGCTTCCTGAAGAAGTGTAATTTTTTATTGTAATGAATTTGACAGAATGGACTAAAGGTGGCAGGTTTTGGAGAAGTGAAGGTGCAAAAATATGGTAATGATATTCTTGCCATCATTGCAAAGCATAGGAGATTTTAGACATTGCTTTGGTTCCCTTTTCAAAGAGATCTTCCGGCAAAAGTTTACCCGAACACAGGAATACACCCTCTCGTAATCACCAACGCCATCACATACTGCATCCCCTTTGCCACTATGTATTTGCGAATAGACAACTGCGTTCCCTGTATCATACTGTTTGTCTGGGCAATGCATGAGATTCCTCCAAAACAGACTGCAGGAAGCAGCAGAAGTAGCTTTTGTGTAAGAGAAATCCCGGCAGAAGAAACACTGCCAATTCCCCATGTAATCTCACATAAACTGTTGAGAATTAAGTTACACCAACCAGAAACGGGCAGCAGTGAGAGCATACATGTAATAATCGCAAATAAAATCATATAGCCACCAAGCTTTGTAATGGTTACCAGACCATTTTCAATGCTTTCATCAATGACATTCCAACTAAAATTGACGTTTTCCTGTACATCTCGTTTATGTGGCAGTGCAAATGCACCACATTTATGTTTATAAAATGGACTTAATATGAGTGCCATAAGCAGAGGAACGCCATATACCACACCTAAAAGAAATGGTAGTAGATGGTTGCAATGCAGAGAATCCTCTGCTAAAAAGCTCATGACAAAAATAGGACTAACATTGTTGGTAAACAGCAACAGATATTGTCCTTCCTCTACAGACAGTTCCCCATCCCGAACAAAATCCCCTGTCATTTTTGCTCCCATAGGATATCCGCATAGGAAACCAATCAGCATAACATAGATACCATTGTTGCTAATCGGAAACAGCCGCTTCATTATCGGTGAAAACAGCGTTGTAACCAGTCGTACAAGCTGCAATTTACGGATTATGGTAGATAAAATTATAAAGGGCAGTAGCGTGGGCAGTACAGTATAAAACCATAATTGCAACCCTTGCTTTGCCGCATTTACCGCGCTTTTCGGAAAAAAGAGCAGGAACAGGAACAAGATTATAACAAAAACAGAATACACAATTTTCTTTACCACATCATTTCACATCCCTTATATTTATTAACGCATTTTATGAAAAAAACAAGTAACATATTCTGCTATATTAATAATCATACTGAAGCGTATCCTGTTCCATCTTGCGCAATACCCAATATGGATTGATACTTAATTCCTCAACCTCATCTGTCTGTATATAAATTCCTAAATGAAGATGCACAGGAAAATTACCTACCGTTCCCTCTATCTCGCTATATCCGCTGTCACCCATAAATCCAAGCAAATCCCCGGCATGAACCGTTTCGCCCTCCTTAAAGTCTTTTGCATACCGTTCTAAATGAGCATAATAGTAATAAATTCCCCCAGCAGAACGAATACCAATCCGATAGCCGCCTTTCGGAAGCCAACCAATTTTTTCCACGACACCATCTGTCATGCTTACAATAGGGTAGAGACCTCTTTCATTCACCTCTGCCATAATATCCGTACCTTCATGTCCCCTTTGACCACCATATGTTCGCTCAAACATCCATGAATTTTCATAAGAAACGGTATACTGTTTATGAGAGGAAGACAATGCCACCGGAAAATATTCCGCCTCCTCATACAGACGTTCATACCAATTCTGATACTCCTTGAAGACACCCTTCTTCATATCTGACAGCTCTTTTGAATACATCTCATAATGTTCTTTATCAATGATGATATCATCCTCCATTCGGAAACCCGATGCACAGTGAAACACACTTAATATATCAGAAAACGGAAGTTCCAATGACTTTGAAAGCTCACACATTTTCTGATAGTCATCCTCTGCCATAATCTGCCCGCGAAATTCATCTGTATATATCTGGTCAGAAGTGAGAGCATGATATCTTGACAGTAGAAACATCGTATCCTCTAATCCAACAATAAGAGCAGCCAAAATACATACAAGTACCAGATAACAAGCCATCTTTTGCATAAATTGTTTTTGAACCATGAAGCTGATATCCTTTCTTATGCTATTATTTTATAGGTAATTGCGAAACGCCAACAAGGTAGTGAATTGTCAGAATTGTTTGTGACAGATAGCTGTTTGCTACATCGTCTATATGTGACCCTCTGAAAACGTCGGCACTTAGGCTGTGTATTTTACAGCCTTAGTGTCCGCT
>JBGVMW010000156.1:0-66510 GCA_045125095.1 Lachnospiraceae bacterium | reverse complement strand
TTAGTTCACCGGAACGTTGGCATCGGTCTGCGTGGAACCTTCTGCCCCTGTCACTGGCGTACGGGTTGTCACTATGAGCATCCCTCGCGAAAAATCCCTTAGTACCACTTACAGCTAAGTGCCCTGCCTCTGATAGCAAGCTACAGCCCCTCTCTCTGCCGGACGGGAACCAACATGATTAGCCCACGCACAAATCCGAAGTTCCATATCCTAGCTCATCTTCTTATCCACCGAAATTACGGCAAAATAATTCGGGTGCAACTCCAGAATGCTTCTCTGCAACCGCTTCACAACTTCCTCATCACTTAAGATAAAGCGGTAAGGAAGCACAATATCAAAAATTAAATTCGTATGTGTATTTCCCTTAACAATCCGGAAATCATGTAGTGATAAATCATCTCCAAGAAGATGCAATAAAGTAGTAACTTCATGCTTTAACGCAATCGTTTCCTCATCATGGATGCAGATAGGATCCATATGTATAACAGCTTCACAGTGCAGTGTATCACGCAATTTCCGTTCCGTATTATCAATCATATCATGGAGCGTAAGAATATCACCCTCCGCCGATACCTCCGCATGAAGAGAAATCATTCGTCTCCCCGGTCCATAATCATGAACAATTAAATCATGGACACCAAGAATCTCCGGTTCTTCCAATACCAGTTTTTCAATTTCAGCAACAAATTCCGGTTCCGGTGCCTGACCGAGAAGCGGGTTAATCGTGTCACGCATAGAATTGATACCGGCGTACAAAATAAAAAGAGCAACCAGCAGACCACACCATCCATCAATTTTTAAACCAGAGAACCTACCGATTAAAGTGGCAACAAGCACAACGGCAGTAGCAATGCTGTCGCTTAGGCTGTCGGTGGCAGTAGCAAGCATGGCAGTGCTGTTTAATTTTTCCCCATACCGTCTATTGTAAAATGTCATATAGAGCTTTACACAAATCGATGCCAGCAAAATAATAATAACCAGTGGACTACAATCCAGTGCCTCTGGATGCATGATTTTGTTGACAGAAGATTTCAACAATTCAAATCCCATCAAAAGAATAATCACAGCCACAAACATGCCGGATAAGTATTCAAATCGCCCATGACCAAATGGGTGGTTCGTATCCGGTTTTTGACCGGATAATTTAAAGCCTGCCAGAGTAATGAAGGAAGCACCCGCATCCGACAGGTTGTTAAAGGCATCTGCTGTGATGGCAATGGAATGACTGATAAGCCCGGCAAAAAATTTTCCGGCAAACAACAGTACATTTAAAGCGATGCCCAAGGCACCGCTTAACATTCCATACGTCTGGCGTACTGTTGTAGAATTTGTATCCTGATAATTCTTAATAAATAACTTGCATAATAAAGAGTACATACTTCCTCCTATATGATGATTATGCCTGTTTTAAGAAAGCAACGTAACCTTTCTTAGTTTCATAGATATCCGCTTTGCTGGTGATTTCCCAAGGGGCATGCATGTTTAAAACAGCAACACCACTGTCAATTACCTGCATACCATAGAGAGACATGATGTAAGCAATGGTTCCGCCACCGCCGACATCAACTTTACCAAGCTCCGCAGTCTGGAAAGCAACCTGATAAGCATCCATCATCTGGCGTATTTCGCCCATATATTCAGCGTTGGCATCGTTAGAGCCGGATTTTCCTCTGGAGCCGGTAAATTTGTTAAATACCATACCACGACCAAAGTAAGCTGAATTTTTCTTTTCGTAAGCAGAGGCAAACATTGGATCAAATGCAGCACTGACATCAGAAGATAGCATTTTAGAGTTAGCAAGGCATCTGCGCAGCACAATATCAGAGTAGTTCCCCATAGCGGCAATGATTTCTGCTACAGTATTTTCAAAGAATTTCGACTGCATACCTGTTGCACCAACGCTGCCGATTTCCTCTTTATCTACTAACAGGCAGCATGTGGTTTTTTCAGGATGTTCCACTTCCAGCATAGCAACCAGTGAAGTGTATGCACATACACGGTCATCCTGTCCATAAGCCATAATCATACTCTTGTCAATGCCTGCTTCTCTTGCTTCCCCGGCAGGAACAATTTCCAATTCAGCAGATAAGAAATCCTCCTCATCTACATCGTATTTCTCTTTTAACAATTTTAGAACATTACCGGCAACGGCATCTTTCTCTTTATCCCTTAAAGGCATACTGCCAAATAAAATGTCAAGGTCTTCTCCTTCGATGACTTTCGAAGCTTTCTTTTCCTGGCGTTCCGCAGACAAATGTACCAGAAGATCGGTGCAGCAAAATACCGGATCGTCCTTTTCCTCACCGATGACAACGTTTACTACCGTGCCATCTTTTTTTACAATGACACCGTGAATGGCAAGCGGAATAGTAACCCACTGGTACTTCTTAATACCACCATAATAGTGGGTATCAAGGTAAGCAAAATCTGTATTCTCATATAAAGGATTCTGCTTGACATCCAGTCTGGGAGAATCAATGTGAGCACCTAAGATAGCCATTCCCTTTTCAAGTGGTTCCGTTCCAATCTGAAAAAGGGCGATGGACTTTTTCATGCACACAGCATACACCTTATCCCCTGCCTTAAGAGAACCATTCTTCCCAAGGACAGAATACAGCTCGCGATAACCAGCTGCCTCCGCCTGACGAATGGTCTCCGTCACACACTCACGCTCTGTTTTTCCTCTATTAAGGAAATCACGATAATTCCTATTTAACACTTCTAATTCCTTAAGTTGCGCTTCGTCATATGTCTTCCAAGCGTTTTTTCGTTCCATAACAACATGCATCCTTTCTATATGTAATATTAAATAATAGAGAACACCAATAAGGTAGTGAATTCTGATAATTCACGCACGGGTATCACATTCATAATAAAATGTGGCCCCATACATTAAAATCCATGTTAGCATACCCACCCCCTACTATTCAATATAAAATATTAAAATTTTCTTAGTACGCCCTCATTTTGAAACAAGTCTGATACAATCATATTGTACAGTGAATACTGTAGATAATCGATATGAAAGAGGATAAAACATTGAGTGATAATATAAAGATATTAATAGTAGAGGATGAAGAACCAATTGCCAAGTTAATACGATTCAGCTTGTCAAAATTAGGATATGAATGTACCTGTGTATATGATGGAATGAAAGCCGCCGATATGTTAGCGGAACACAATTTTGATTTGATGGTGTTAGATATCATGCTTCCCGGTTTGAACGGCTATGAAGTACTTGAGTACGCCAAAAATGTAGAAGTGCCAGTGATATTTTTGACCGCCATGGGCAATACCGCTCAGAAGGTAAAAGGACTTCGGGCAGGGGCAGAAGATTATATTGTAAAACCATTTGAAATTATAGAATTACAGGCGAGAGTGGAAACAGTGCTTCGCAGATACCATAAGGCACAGCGATATTTGTCCATGCATGATGTAGTGGTTGATATAAATTCCAGAACTGTGACACAAAACGGAGCAATCGTGGATCTGACTTTGAAAGAGTATGATTTGTTAGTTCTCTTTTTAAGAAATCCAAATCGGGCGTTGTATCGGGAAACCATTTATGAGCAGGTCTGGGGTGGAGAAATGTCACCGGCAAGCCGAACGGTGGACATCCACATACTACGGTTAAAAAAGAAACTGCATTGGGAAGAAAAAATCCAGACCGTATATAAGGTGGGATACCGTTTGGAGGAACAATAAGGTATGCGTCTTTCGTGGAAATTATTAATTGCAACAACTTGTGTGGCAATGGCAATCTATATGTTATTTGGAGGATTGTTAATCAGTGTATCCTTTCAAAATGCCTTAAATCGCCAGATAGATAAGGTAAAAAGTGATAATAATATGGTGCAGTATGCATTTCAGTTGTCCTATTGCGAATTGACAGTGGCAAATCGCTCAGATGAGGCGGCAGTGGAAATCTTACATACGATTGCGGGAAATGGAGTATTTCAAAAATTGGATTATCGTGTATATAAGGAAGCGGGAGAACTACTATATGGGAAAGAGGAACCACAGATTTTTGACACTGTGAAAGATATGCAGGAAATTCAACAAAGCGCCTATAAGATTGAGCAGGTGTCAGGACAGTATTTTATTAGTGTTATGAGCTGTGAAACCATCATGGGTAAAGTCTTTTATTTTGAAACCGTAGAGAACATCACTGGCATTTATGAGGATAGAACCCAATTGTATGATAGCTATCGCATTCTTATGGTGGCAGCATTAGCAGTGTTTAGCATAGTGATTTCTCTTGTTATGCATGTTATGATTCGTCCTCTCCAGGAGTTATCTCTGGTTACAAGAAAAATGACAGAAGGAGATTATGCAGTGCGAGGAAAATGGGTAGCAGATGATGAAATAGGGCATTTGACAGAGGACTTTAATGCTATGGCAGACAGTCTGGAAGAAAAAATATGTGAACTTACAGAAGCTGCAAGAAAGCAGGAGGATTTTACAGCATCATTTGCTCATGAATTGAAGACGCCACTGACTTCTATTATTGGCTATGCAGATATGCTTCGTTCTCTTGATTTGTCAAAAGAAGAGGAGATGGAGGCAGCACATTATATTTACACACAGGGAAAACGGTTAGAAAGCCTTTCCTTTAAGTTATTGGATTTGATTGTAATGAAAAATGTAGACTTGGACATGAAACCTGTGTGGGTTCATCGCCTTGTGGAGGATGTGGAACGGTTAGAGGAAGTGAATTTTAAGAAAAAAGATATCTGTTTTCATGCAGAGGTGGAGCGGGGATATGTGGCAGGAGACTATGAGTTGTTGGTGTCTTTGCTCAATAACCTTGTGGATAACGCCAGAAAAGCAGTAGAAAAATGTGGAGGGATTACAGTAACTGGTGTCCGAAAGGATGGAATGTATTATCTGACAGTGACAGACGATGGAAAAGGAATTGAGAAAGAGGAAGTACCAAAGCTTACAGAAGCATTTTATATGGTGGATAAATCTCGCGCTCGAAAGAAAGGAGGAGCTGGTCTTGGATTAACTCTTTGTAGTCGCATCTTAGATATCCACAAGGGAACTATACAGATAGAAAGCGAAGTGGGAAAGGGTACTACTATTACGATTGGCTTAAAGGAGATAGAAAATGAAGAAATGGATGAAGTATAGCTTGACACTGGTTGTATTGTGCGCTGTGTTTCTGAGTGCCTGCTTTGCGCCGGAGTGGATAGGAATTTACAAGGATCGTTCGTATATGGGAAAGGTACAGGAATACCGATATGACAATACATTTTCCATGTACGAGCAGGCGGAAGGAAAGGAAGAAAACTGGAATCTGATGAAGCGGATACAGCAGTCGGGCAATGATATAGTGTTGGAATCCAGCAGTATTCCAATGTCGGATGAGGGATTGATTTGCAATCGTTTTTTGGAAGAATTAAAAAATATAGGTATCATGTATGAAAATTTGGAATTTGGCGCATTTTTAGCTCAGGAATGTGATTTGAAATATCAATTGCAGGAAGGCATGGAGGGAAGTCGTTCCTGTTATCGTATATATGCAGTAGGAGTAAAAGGAAGTGAACTCATAACGGCTCTGATTGATAAAGAAACGTATGGTATTTATTATTTTGATTCCATTATACAGGCAGAAGCAGATGAGCTGGCAGGGCAGATTATATATGAATCGAATGTTGATAGGGAGGATTTATCGGTGGAGGATATTTATAATCTGGTATTTGCATCAGGCAGATTGGGACAGAAGTATGAAGAAGCCATTCAGAGCTATTACAATGATATGATAAATATAAAAAAGGCATATGGTGAGGGAGTGGGTGATAGCAAAAAGACAGATTATGTCCTGGAGATTGTTATGATGAGTGATAAAATCCCTGCCGGATTTCAAGGAGGTTTTTTGGGGTTTGGAGAAATGATAGAGAAATTTGATGTGGAATATGGATATCAGTGGACATTAATGGCAGAAGATATATATAGCAGAAAAATATGGGATGTATGGAGTGAAAATACAGCAACAGATGGAGGAGTGTATGATGAAGCAAAATAGAAGAGGGAGTAAAAAGCGAAAAAGAAGAAGAACAATGCGAATCAGGCTGATGTTAAAATTTGTATGTATAGTCTGCATTGGCGTGGTAATCGGTGTAGCCATTCCTGTAGTAATGGCAGTCGGCACAGGAGGATTTGTTTCTGTACCTGTGCTATATGAAGATAACACAGTGCATGACACTTCCGTTTCAAGCAAAAGTGATACAGTGGATAGTAAGGAAAAGCAAATAGCAGAGGATAGGGGGGCGTTGTTAGAATCATTTCCAGAAGTGGAAGAGGAATATTTGATTCTGGT
Source organism: Lachnospiraceae bacterium (assembly GCA_045125095.1). Taxonomy (GTDB): domain Bacteria; phylum Bacillota; class Clostridia; order Lachnospirales; family Lachnospiraceae; genus JBGVMW01. The sequence continues at coordinate 60,188 of JBGVMW010000156.1, read as the reverse complement.
AAATAAAGAACATAGAATACCGGAAGCGTACGAGATAGAGTTGGGGGTATTAAAAAAAGGTGGACGATATGTAGATAAAAGAATTGTGGATAAAGTAGAAGCATTTATCGGAGGGGCAGAAGAGGCTGGTATGGAAGTACAGGTTATTTCCGGTTACCGTAATATAAGCAAGCAACAGAGATTAGTAGATGAAGATGTGGAACGTTATCTGAATCAGGGGATGACCTATCAGGAGGCATATGAAGAAACCTTGAAATACACTATGCCAGCCGGATATAGTGAACACCACACAGGACTTGCAGTGGATATTGTGGCATGCGGTTATATGGGATTAGATGATAAACAGGCAATGCGGGAAGAAAATATGTGGCTTCGTGAGCATTGTGCAGAGTATGGATTTATTTTGCGTTATCCCCAAGGAAAAGAAGACATTACAGAAGTTTGTTATGAGAGCTGGCATTTCCGCTATGTAGGTGTGGAAGCCGCAACCTACATAACAGAACATGATTTAACCTTTGAAGAATTTATGGAGTTGTATGAGTTATAGGAGTGAATATCTCCTTCATTCCATCTGTCATAATAAGCTCTTGCTCAGTGGTAACAAACAATGCTTCCGCACTGTACTGCTCTGCAAGAGCTAGCCCCTTTTCAGAGCCAAGAACGAAGCAGGCGGTGGAAAGGGCATCGCTGAGTAAACCATTATCAGATACAATCGTAACAGAACACAGTCCGCTGTCTGCTGGATACCCTGTATGAGGATCCATAATATGATGGTATCGCACGCCATCGACCTCCACATACCGCTCATAATCCCCAGAGGTAGAAAGAAACGTGCCCCCTTTAACCGAGACACTGCCAAGATAAGAGTTCTCCTTTCGTGGGTGCATGATAGCAACATTCCAATTAGAATGGTCAGGTTTTTTGCCATAAGTCACAATACTTCCTCCCACAGAGATAACAGCACCGTTTACACCTTCTGAATCAGCAAGAAGCTGATAAATGGAATCACAGGCAATCCCCTTCCCCACAGCACCAAAATCAAGGCTGCTACCTTTAGGCAGATATAGTCGTTCAGAATTTACAGCCAACTTCTGATACCCCACATCTTGAAGCAGAGCCATAATCTCATCCTGCTTTGGAATCTCTGTATTCAGTTCATCAATATTCCATAACCGTGTAATCTTCCCAATGGTAGGATCAAAAGCGCCCTCACTCTTTTCTGCCACATCCAAAACCGTAGACAAATATTCCTTCATAGAAGGTGAAAGCAAAATCCCCTCATCTTCTCCGGCAGAACCATTAATCTGACTAATTTCCGATTCCACCACACGCCAGGACAAGGTATCTTCTTCCAAGTCAGTAATGACAGACAGCACATCCTGCGTAACATCCACTTTTCCATACACCGTTTCATTGATAATCGTCCCCATTGCCGTATCGGTATAGGTATACACCGCATCCGCTGAATGACACCCCGACAAAGCCAGCAAAGCAACACATCCTAGTAGTAGTTTTCTTTTCTTCATATGTCAATCGTCCCTTTAGCCATAACATGTATTAAGTTAGATGCAGACTGCAAGCATCTAACAAATGTATCATATCATTGAACAACGAACCCGTAAAGCGAAACCTATAACGCAATCTCAATCTGATATTCTTTCAACCAGAAATTAATCTGCAACAGATACGCCGTCATCTGCGGTCCGGCCATAAGCTGCCCATACCACGGTTTACCATAATCCTTCTGGCTTTTTAGGAAGGTGAGCACCTTCTTCTTATCAAGCAGAGGAAGAATTGGAGAAGAACTATCATTTATAACCTCCAATAGCCGCTCCCCTAACAGTCGTTCGTAATATGGATTATATGTTTTCGGGTAAGGGCTTTTTCTTCGGAACAAAATATCGTGGGGAAGAAGATGCTTACAGGAAGTGCGCAACAGGTGCTTCGCCATATTATCCTTTGCTTTCATTTCCCAAGGAATGTTAAATGCATATTCCACAATTCTGGTATCGGCAAAGGGTACTCTTGCTTCTAAGCCGGAATGCATACTGGTTCTGTCCATGCGGTCAAGAAGAGTCTGCATGAACCACCTGAGGTTTAAGTAGGACACCCGCCGTCTGTTTGCTTCCACCTCAGAATCCTCCGGTAAGATATCCACTTCAGAGACAGATTTGCAGTAAGTATTTTTCACATAATCATCCATGTCTAATGCTTCTAAAAAATCTGCATGTAAGAGTTGTTTCCTTGGCGATAAATTCGGCATCCATGGAAACGTCTCAGCATATAACATATCTTCTCTGTGGAACCAAGGATAGCCGCCAAAAATCTCATCTGCACATTCTCCTGTTAAGACCACTTTGTTGGTCTTTGCCACTTCAGAGCAGAAAAACAAAAGAGAAGAATCCACATCTGCCATAGTAGGGAGGTCGCGTGATTTTACAGAATCATATAAAAGGTCAGCCTGAGTCTTATGGTCACAAAACAGGTAATGATGGTCAGAATGCAGATAATTTTTCATAATATCCACATAAGGACGATCCTGAGAGGGTTGAAAAGAGTTCGCCTTGAAATATTTATCATTGTATAGGAAATCAAAAGAAAATGTAGTCAGGTTCTCTTGTTTTTCCTTTAATTTATTAGAGCAGACAGCGGAAACAAGAGAGGAATCAATACCGCCGGATAAAAAGGTGCAGATTGGTACATCGGATACCATTTGACGTTCAATAGCATCACAAACAAGAAAACCGGTTTTTTCTAATGTTTCCTCGTAGGAGTCAAAGTGTGGTCTGGATTGCAGGCGCCAATAGCAGGTGTCATGGCACCCATATCGGTTGAAGGTAATGTAATGACCAGGCAGACATTCTTCAATTCCCTCAAATACACCGCAGCCATAGGTTTTGGCAGGACCTAATGAGAAGATTTCATTAAGTCCTGTCTTTGTCAGACGCATTTTCATACCCGGAAACTGGAAGATACCTTTTATTTCAGAGGAAAAAATAAGTCTGCCGCTCTGATAGGAGTAATAGAGAGGTTTTACTCCCATAGGATCACGGAACAGGGTAATGGTATTGTGTCGTTCATCAAATATAGCAAATGAAAAAATACCATTACATTTTTTAACGAATTCTGCACCGTAAGTCATATAGCCAAGAAGAATGACTTCTGTGTCAGAGGTAGTCTGAAAGGTTAGTCCGTGGCGGATTAAATCTTCCCGCAATTCGTTTGTGTTGTAAAGTTCACCATTATAAACAATGTGACATTGCAGTTTGTCTATGGTTCTGCTCATTGGTTGAGAACCACCGGCAAGATCAATGATCGATAATCTGGTATGGGCAAGACCACAGCATTTTTTAAGCAGGATATTCTGTGCATCCGGTCCCCTGTGGTAGAGTACTTTATTCATATTCAGTAGAATGGATTCGTATTGAGAATGTGAGGAAAGGTAATCTGCTTCCCCATCAAAAAAGCCTGAAATACCACACATGTTTGACACCTCATTTATTAAGGAATAGGTAATTATGCTTTTAGTATATGAAACGTTTCCTTGTGATATGAAAAATACTTGAACGAAAAAAATATTGCGTCTGAGGTGCAAAACGTGTACAATGGCTTATGAAATATAAAGTGTAATGATTCAGATGAATGGATTGGAAAGGAGTTACATATGGCAATTTTAGTAACAGGTGGTGCCGGTTATATCGGTAGCCATACATGTGTGGAATTATTAGATGCAGGATATGAAGTAGTAGTACTTGATAATCTTTCAAACTCCTGTAAAGAAGCACTTGTAAGAGTGGAAGAAATTACAGGAAAAAAAGTAACATTTTATGAAGCTGACCTCCTTGACAGAGCAGCTGTTGAGGAAGTATTTGAAAAAGAAACAATTGATTCGGTAATTCATTTCGCTGGATTAAAGGCAGTTGGTGAATCCGTTGAAAAACCGTTAGAATATTATCACAATAATATTACAGGAACATTGATTCTATGCGATGTTATGAGAAACCATGGTTGCAAGAACATTATTTTTAGTTCTTCAGCAACGGTATATGGTGACCCTGCGATGATTCCAATTACAGAGAAATGTCCAAAAGGAACTTGCACGAATCCATATGGTTGGACAAAATCCATGATTGAGCAGATGTTAATGGATATGGCGAAAGCAGATAAGGAATGGAATGTGATTCTGCTCCGTTATTTTAATCCAATTGGTGCACATAAGAGTGGTCGCATCGGTGAGAATCCAAAGGGAATTCCAAACAATCTTCTTCCTTATATTACACAGGTGGCAGTTGGCAAGTTAGAAAAGTTAGGTGTATTTGGCAACGATTATGATACACCGGATGGAACATGTGTAAGAGATTATATCCATGTAGTGGATCTTGCCATTGGTCATGTAAAGGCAATTAGCAAGTTAGAAGAAAAGAAAGGCGTGTTAATCTATAACTTAGGTACTGGTATTGGATATAGTGTATTAGATGTAATTAAGAACTTTGATGAAGCATGTGGAAAGCAGATTCCATATGAGTTCAAACCACGCCGTGCCGGAGATATTGCAACTTGTTACGCAGATGCGACATTGGCAAAAGAAGAATTAGGCTGGGTTGCAGAACGTGGAATTAAGGAAATGTGTGAAGACTCCTGGAGATGGCAATCAACCAATCCAAACGGTTATGAAGAATAAGAAGTATGAAGAAAGCCATTTTGTGCAAATGCATGAAATGGCTTTTTTCATATACTAGGAAATTACAGTAATTTGTTTACATTAGGCAAAAAAATAAAGACATAAATAGCGCAAATACAGAAAAAAGTATATAGAATGGAATGATACCTTGAATATAGTTGTATAATTTGATATAATGACAGAAAAATAATAGATATATGATTGTACAAAATGATGAATGGGGGAAGGTAGTATGATAAAACGTAAGATATTTCTGGCTATGCTACTTATGTGTACAGGTATACTGACAGCATGTGGAGGTAAGATGGGAGAGGATGCATCTGCAACGACTTCGGGAGATAGTGAAGAAGTTACAGAATTATTTATTTTCAACTCAAAGGGTGAGATTGCAGATACCTTTCAGGAGGTGGCAGACGCATATGAAGCAGAATCTGGTGTGAAGGTCAGAGTATTTAACACAAATGCAGGTGATAATTACATGCAGGCGTTGCGTACACTTATGAACGAAAAGGTAAAACCGGATATTTACACAGTACAGAAGGTGACGGAGCTGACGGAATGGGTAAGCTATGATTATGCAATGGATTTCTCATCAGCAACAAATATGACACCTGAATTTAAGGAATTGACAGACGGTATTTCAGAAGAATTGCGAATGACGTTAGGAGAAGGTACTAGTTATGGTATTCCATATAATATGGAGGGATATGGATACATAGTAGATACCAAAATGCTAGAAGATATTTTTGGAAGTGCGAATAAAGATGCGGTATTGGAAGCATTGAGAACCTGTAGCTATGCTGAATGGGAAGCGTTCGTTCGTACATTAGGGGATATGATTGATACAGGAACCGCCGGCAATGTTACATTAAGTGGCAAACAGTTTGCAATGCATAAGAGTGGACTTGCCACAAAGCTGACTGGTGTATTTGCATTTGCTGGAACAGATGCATGGACGTATGGAGATCATTATTTGAATGTAGCGCTTTGCGCAGGGGTGAATACGGTATCAGAGGCTTTGAATGCAGATAAAGCTACCATACAGAACATGAAGGGTGCTATCAAAGCGTTTGCGAAAGCGTTGGATTTAAAGACTACATATGCAGCGGGAGATACTGGTCATTTGACAAGATCAGCAGGTATGGTCGATTCAAAAGCAAACAGCTATGACGCAGCAATTCAAAAATTTTCTGCCAGCAAAGCTGTATTTTTCAAAAACGGTAACTGGGTTACTTCAGCAATACAGGCAATCGATCCGGAGATGGCAGAGCGTCTGGTATTTCTTCCTGTTAAAATGCCTGTAACACAGGCTGATATTACAGCAGAGGGATTGACTGTAGAACAGATGAATAGTACAATTCCGGTATTTGTTCCTATGTACTATGCAGTGAATGCGAGAAATGATGAAGCACACCAGAAGGCTGCGCAGGATTTTCTCGTATGGCTGAATACATCGGAGACTGGTCGGAAATACATTACAGAAATGTTCCAGTTTATACCATTTAATGCAGATCCGGCTACTACACAGGTAGACAATGCACTGGGAAATTCTATTATTGAATATGTAAACAGAGGGGGAACGTTGTCAAACCCATATAATGGCGCACCGTCTAACTGGGGAGGTAATACAGTCGGAGCATATATTCAGGAGAAATATCTGACAAAGGCAGAATGGAATGATGCAGTATATGAAGATATTGCAAATTACGCAATCGACCAATGGATTGCAATGGGGGAAGTAGAGCAGTAAGGGGGTGTCATAAATGAAAGAAAAAACTACAAAAAAGAATGAGAAAAAGGGTATAGGTATTCGAACAAAACTGATAGGTGCATTTATGGTGCCGGTAATGCTGATTGTTATATTGGGTGTAATTTCCTATGAAAGATCATCATCAGGATTCAAACAGAATTATAAGGATTCTGCAAGTACTATGATGCAGACTATGAGTGAGTATTTTGAATTGGGATTTCACACAATTTCATCCAAATCTTTACAGTTGGATTCTAATGAAACGATTACCAATTATTATTCCGGTATGTATCGGGATGATGAGGTAAATGAATTATTGCAGTATGATGAATGTTACAGAGAAGTGTATACAGCCAGTGTACTTGACACGATGGTATCGAATGTATACATATTGTCTTCCTACGGAGACAGTGTTACTTCGATAAAAAAGGGTGAGAATCTGTCTGGGGCATATGAGGATTTCATGAATGCAGAGGAAGGACAAAAGCTGGCAGAGAGTCGCAATCCGGAAATCTGGTTGGGTTATCATCCGTATCTGGACGAGAGATTAGGCAGTGACATTGGGGATTATGCAATCTGTCTGATTCGTAACCTGATGGATGCCAGCAACAAGAAAAAAGGCTATATTATCTATGATGTTTCTACTGATTTCATACAGGAAATGTTAGATGAAGCAAATATCAGTGAAGGAAGCTTTTTAGGATTTGTAACGAACGATGGGCGTGAAATTCATTCAAAATCCACAAAACAGGATGTGGCATTCTATGAGATGGAATTTTACAAGAAAGCAGTAGCTTCTGAAGACTTAATGGGGAGTGAAGAAGTAGTATACAAGGGAGATTCCTACCTTTTTACCTATGCAAAGATAGATGGATACAATTCCATGGTTTGTTCCATGATTCCGGAATCGGTTATCCTAAAGCAGAGTAGTGAACTGTTTGTATTGACGATTACGATTGTAATTATTGCTTGTGTGATTGCTATTTTTGTAGGAACAAGGTTTGCTTCTGGAATTGGCAAGACCATTAATAACATTAATGCAAGCCTGAATCAGGTAGCAGATGGCGACCTAACAGTAGAATTCAAGGTAAAACGCAAAGATGAATTCTTAAAACTGACAAATGGAATTGGCAACATGGTATTCAACATGAAAGGATTGATACAGAAAGTTACAGGCACAACGAATGAAGTATTTAATGCCGCTAACGAAGTAGCAGATAATTCCGGTACAGTATTGGATGCAACACAAGGTATCACCAATGCCATTAAGGAAATTGAATTAGGATTGGTACAGCAGTCACAGGATTCGGAGATGTGTCTGAATAAGATGAGTGAACTGTCTGGTAAGATTACACAGGTTTCTGATAATGCAGAACAGATTAAAGGCTTTGCGAAAAATACGAGAAATATTGTTGGCTATGGACGAAATACAGTATCTGACCTTGGCGAGAAAGTAAGGGATACCACAGAAGGTATGACTGCTATTATGCACAACATCATAGAACTTTCAGAACAGTCAGAAAAGATTGAAAGTATTATTAATACCATCAATGATGTTGCAGAACAGACAGATTTACTGTCCCTTAATGCTTCTATTGAAGCAGCAAAGGCAGGAGAAGCGGGTAGAGGTTTTGCAGTGGTTGCAGAACAGATTAGACAGCTTGCAAGTCAGACCAGTGTGGCAGCTGCTGAAGTAAATGCAATTATCACTACAATACAGTCACAGACCCATGTAACAGTAGAGACTGTGGAGAAAGCACAGAATGTAGTTCATCTTCAGGAATCTGCGTTGGAGACAACGGTAAGAGCATTTGATGATATTAATCGACATGTAACCGATTTGAATGAAAATCTGGAAAGTATCATCGAGGGTATTATGAGTATTGAAGGTGTTAAGGCAGATACATTGCAGGCAATCCAAAGCATTTCTTCCGCATCAGAAGAAGTGGCAGCATCTATGACAGACCTTACAGAAACATCTACACGCCAGTTAGAGGCAGTTGAGCTGTTAAACAAAACAGCAGAAGCATTAGGTAATAATGCAGATGAATTAGAGCATTCAGTTTCGATATTCCGCGTTTAAGTGCAGAAGAAGAAATTCTTTTTGGAAGGCACAGCTTGTATACAACAGGCTGTGTTTTTCCATGTGAAACAGGAGAATGATGTTTCATGACTGGGTAGCTGTATAAAATTCGTTGACGTTGCATAATAGATATTGTATTATGGAAACAGTGTGAGTAAATCCATGAATGGGAGAGAACATGAAACAGAAAATGTATGAAGCATTTTGTAATGCAGTAGGAGAAAAACAGGTTCTTATGGAAGAACCGATGAAATATCATACCACCTTTCGAACAGGTGGTACGGCAGAATATTTTATTAAGCCGAAGAGTGTAGACGAAGTTAGTAAGGTAATGGAACTATGTAAGGAATATAGTCTTCCTTATTACGTGATAGGAAATGGAAGTAATCTGTTAGTTAGTGATGAAGGATTCCGTGGAGCTGTTATTCGCATTGGAAGAGAAATGTCGGATATTCAGTTTGAAGGGAATCAGGTAATTGCAAAGGCGGGTGTGTCTCTTGCATTTCTTGCTACGGAAGTATGTAAAAGAGGACTTACCGGATTTGAATTTGCCACGGGAATACCGGGGACATTAGGCGGTGCGGTTGCCATGAATGCTGGAGCATATGGCGGTGAAATGGCACAGATTATACAGTCAGCTGTCGTCTTAGACCAGAGTGGTCAGATACGTGAATTAAGTCTGGAAGAATTGAAGCTTGGATATCGAACCAGTGTAATTCAGAAGGAAGATTATATTGTGATAGAAGCCCGTATGGAATTTAAACCGGGTGTTCAGGATGAAATTAACAGCCGATGTGCCGAATTTAAGAAGGCGCGTGAGGAGAAGCAGCCTTTAGAATACCCAAGTGCAGGAAGTACTTTTAAACGCCCGGAAGGACTTTTTGCAGGTAAGTTAATTATGGATGCTGGTCTTCGTGGAAGTTCTGTGGGCGGTGCACAGATATCAGAAAAGCATTGTGGTTTCTTAATTAACCGGGGAGAAGCATCCGCAAAGGACATTGTGCAGTTGATGAAGCAGGTGCGCGAAGAAGTGTATAATCAGTATGGAGTAACATTAGAACCAGAGGTACGCCTGCTTGGATTTGAAAGTAACCCATTTGAAAAGTAGGTAAAGAGAGCGAGGATAAGTCAGTATGCGTTTAGTCATGGTAACAGGTATGTCAGGTGCAGGCAAAAGTTCTGCTATGAAGATGTTAGAAGATGCTGGGTACTACTGTGTAGATAATTTGCCGGTGCAGTTAATCAGTACTTTTACACATTTGATTTCGGAGAGTAAAGGCGACATTGATAAGGCAGTTATGGGAATTGACATTCGTAATGAACAGTATTTTGATGCGCTGGATTCCGAACTTGATAAATTGAAAAAAATGGGAGTTACGTGTGAGATTCTGTTTTTGGAAAGTTCGGATGAAGTTCTGATTAAACGATACAAAGAAACAAGAAGACAGCATCCTTTAAGCGGTGGCGGAAGAGTGGATCAAGGTATACGTGAGGAAAGAGAAAGACTTGAATTTATAAAGAAGCGTGCAGATTATATTATCGACACAAGCCAGTTGTTAATTCGGGAATTAAAAAATGAACTCACGAAAATATTTGTAAATAACGAGGAATATAATAATTTATTTATTACGGTCTTGTCTTTTGGATTCAAGTACGGAGTTCCAACAGATGTTGATTTGGTGTTTGATGTGCGTTTTCTACCGAATCCATACTATATACCGGAGTTAAAGCCGTTGACAGGGAATGACAAAGAAATTCAGGATTATGTATTGGGATTTGATGTGACACATGAATTCCTGAATAAGCTGAAGGATATGATTTTATTTTTAATTCCTAATTATGTGCTGGAGGGAAAGAACCAGTTGGTAATTGGAATTGGCTGTACAGGTGGTAAGCATCGCTCCGTTACCCTTGCAAATGAGTTATATAATGTGTTAAAAGACCGCAAGGAATGCGGAGTCAAGATTGAACATAGGGATATTTTCAAAGATGGTGTGAGAAAATAACACATTGGAGGTTAGGTATGTCATTTTCCAGTGAAGTGAAAGAAGAACTGTCGAGGCATATTAGTCCGGCAAGACATTGCCAGATTGCAGAGATAGCAGCCATCATCAGTATATGTGGTAGAATGGAAGAAGATGAAAATGGTAAACTTGCGATTACAGTAGTAACAGAAAATGCAGCAGTTGCAAGAAAATACTTTACATTGGTACAAAAAACGTTTAGAATAAATGCGTATGTTTCGATACGGAGAAATGTCGTTTTAAAGAAGAATAGAGTCTATACAATTATGGTTGTAGAACATAAGGATGCAATTCGTGTATTACAGGCAATAAAATACGCAGATGAACAGGCAATGATTCACATGCCGGAAGGCATTGTGAATGGTATGATTGTCAGCAACGCCTGTTGCCGGAGAGCTTTTATACGAGGTGCATTTCTTGCTTCGGGCTCTATCAGCGCGCCGGAGAAGTTTTACCATCTTGAATTTGTATGTGCCACGAAGAATGGTGCGGAACAGTTGAGAGAGATTGTGAATAGCTTTGAGGTGGATTCAAAGATTGTGAACCGGAAGAAAAACTGGATTGTTTATTTGAAAGAAGGGGCACAGATTGTCGATATTTTAAATGTGATGGAAGCCCATCGTTCTCTTATGGATTTAGAAAATGTGCGTATTTTAAAGGAAATGCGTAATTCGGTAAATCGAAAAGTGAATTGTGAGACGGCGAATATCAACAAGACAGTTTCTGCGGCCGTGAAGCAAATTGAAGATATTAATTATTTAAAAGAACGCCATATGCTTGAGGAATTACCAGAGAATCTGAAAGAAGTGGCAGAATTACGATTGGCAAATCCAGAGGCTTCTCTGATTGAATTGAGTCGGATGCTGGTTGTTCCGATTGGTAAATCAGGTGTGAACCATAGACTGCGAAAAATTAGTACAATTGCCGAAGAAAAAAGGCAGAATGATCTTAACTGGGAGGAGAAACAATAATGAAAAAGAAAACAATGAAAATCCAGCTTTCAGCAGGAATTGATGCCAGACCGGTTGCAATGATGGTACAGGTGGCAAGTGAATATGAGAGTCAGATTCATATTGAATATGGCGAACGCTGTGTGAATGCAAAAAGTATTATGGGAATGATGTCTTTAGGTCTTCCTGAAGGAGAAGAAGTGGTTGTTTCTGCAAATGGTAAGGATGAAATAGAGGCATTAGAAGGCATTGAAAAATTTTTGGCAACTGGCAAGGGTGCTAAATAAAAAACGCATGATAGCTGTTGACGGTGACTTTTCTGGCAACAGCTTTTTCTATATAAGAAAATGGAGGAGGTGAAGGATGAAAAAATTATTATTTATTTATAATGCCCATGCTGGCAAAGGTGGTATTAAAAATCATTTAGAAAGTATTCTGGATACATTTATGAAGAATGGGTATCTTACTACTGTAATGCCGACACAACAGCGTGGAGATGCCTGTCAGTGGGCAATGGATATGAGTGGGAACTATGACCTTGTGGTGTGCAGTGGAGGTGACGGAACATTAGATGAAGTTATCAGCGGTATGTTAAAGGCTTCCCATAAGACACCAATTGGCTATATTCCGGCAGGGTCTACCAATGATTTTGCCAATAGCCTTGCAATACCGAAGTCTATGAAAAAAGCGGCGGAACTGGCTGTGACGGGTGAAAGCTTTTTCTGTGATGCCGGGCAATTTAATCAGGCATATTTTATATATATTGTTGCCTTTGGCGCCTTCACAGAAGTATCCTATGAGACGAAGCAGGAATTTAAAAATGTGCTGGGGCATGCGGCCTATATTCTTGAGGGGATGCGTCAGCTGGGCAAAATAAAAGCCTATCGGGTTAAGGTAGTTAGTGAAAGCCTTTCGGTAGAAGATGAATTTATCTATGGAATGGTGACAAATACCACAAGCGTAGGTGGTGTCTTAACAGTTGGTGGAAAAAATGTAATGTTAGACGATGGATTGTTTGAAGTTACTTTGATAAAAATGCCAAGGAATCCGTTGGAATTACAAAATATACTGGCAGCACTAGTGTTAAATCAGGTAGACAGCAAATATATGTACTCCTTTAAGACGGATCACATTGAGTTCTATTCGGAGGATGCGATCCCGTGGACGTTAGACGGGGAATATGGTGGTCACAAGAAGGATGTTTGTATTGAAAACAAGGAACGGGCATTGGAGCTGATTGTAGATACCAGTAAGGTGCGTAGTAAAATAATGGAAAACAATCCCGAAAAATTGACAGAACAGATTGACAAAAAACTGTCAAAATGATACAGTAATAAAGAAATGCGATGTAAGAGTACACCGCGAAATGTTATCGATAGTAATTGTGATCATATGGAGGTAAAATTATGTTAGTATCAGCAAAAGAGATGCTTACAAAAGCAAAAGCTGGCCATTATGCAGTAGGTCAGTTCAACATCAACAACTTAGAGTGGACAAAGGCTATCTTATTAACAGCAGAAGAATTAAAGTCCCCTGTAATCTTAGGTGTATCTGAGGGTGCAGGTAAGTATATGACAGGTTATAAGACTGTTGTTGGAATGGTTAATGGTATGATTGAAGAATTAAACATTACAGTTCCAGTTGCATTACACTTAGACCATGGTAGCTACGAAGGATGTATGAAATGTATCGAAGCTGGTTTCTCTTCTATCATGTTCGATGGTTCTCACTACCCAATCGAAGAGAACATCGCTAAGACACAGGAATTAGTTAAGATTACAGCAGAAAAAGGTATGTCTCTTGAAGCTGAAGTTGGTTCTATCGGTGGTGAAGAAGACGGTGTTGTTGGTAAAGGTGAATGTGCAGATCCAAACGAATGTAAATCTATCGCTGACTTAGGCGTTACTATGTTAGCAGCAGGTATCGGTAACATTCATGGTAAATATCCAGAGAACTGGGAAGGCTTAAGCTTTGATACATTAGATGCTATCCAGGCATTAACAGGTGATATGCCATTAGTTCTTCACGGTGGTACAGGTATCCCAGAAGATATGATTAAGAAAGCAATTTCTCTTGGTGTAGCTAAGATTAACGTAAATACAGAATGTCAGTTAGCTTTTGCTGCTGCAACACGTGAGTACATCGAAGCTGGTAAAGATCAGCAGGGCAAGGGATTTGACCCACGTAAGTTGTTAGCACCAGGTGCAGATGCAATCAAAGCAACTGTAAAAGAAAAAATGGAATTATTCGGTTCTGTTGGTAAGGCTTAATTCTTACAGGAATCAGATTAAGGGCGGATGCGATGCATCCGCCTTTTTTATATACTAGGAAATTATAACGGCTTACTATAGAATGCGATACATGCAATTTCCAAGTATATAAAAAGTGATGCGCACTCGCACGAAATGTAGTGTGTCGCAAGCGACCGCGCTCGGCGCGAGAGTTCTGCAAGCAGAACTCTTTCTTGTATAAGCCTAAAGGACTAGTAGACATTTCTTGACATGGTATCATATTCCAACTATAATACATCTGTACTAGCAATGATAATACACTAAATACGCAATAAAAGAGAGAGGAACAAAACAATGAGATATTTTGCATCGTTAATGAAAGAAAATGCAAAGCACCGCGGGTGGGAAATTATGTTGTCAGTGTTTGCCTTTTTGGTAATTCTGCCCATTTCCTTCTGGCTGTATTTAGCAAAACTGGATATGGATTTTAGTAAGGTAGAGATGATTCATAAGGCACAGCAATTTGCAGACCAATATTTTAAGGAAGTGAATCCTTGGTTGATAACGATTACAATTGTGTTGTCATTAGTCAGCGGTATACGAGGAATGGCGTTTGTGTTTTATAAATCGGAAAACGATTTCTATCACAGCCTGCCGATAAAAAGGGGACGCTTGTTTCTGGTATCCTATGTGAATACAATATTATTTTATCTTGTGCCGTTTGTGGTGTGTATGGCAATGAGTGCAGGAATTATGAAGCTGTATGCACCGGAAGTAGCTATATCAGTAGACGGTCTGGCTGGGACGATTGCATTACATATTCTCGCATATTTTATGATGTGCAACATCCACATCTTTCTTGTTATGGTAACAGGCAGAACAGTCATGGCATTGTTGGGAATCGCAGGAATTTATATAGTTGGCATCATCTATTATTATGCAGGTGTTGTCTATGCCGGTGTCTGGTTTTCTTCCCTGCCATTAGCAGACGTACCGGAGGAGATACTGCGTTTGTTATGTCCGCCGCTGAATTATATCTGCTGTTACCGGACGATAACACCAGATGAATATCCAATGGTTTTCGTTATAGTAATGGTAGGAATCGTGGCATTCCTGTTGGCGTATTTTCTTTATTGCAGACGCCCGTCCGAAGTGGCAGGGACGGGGATTGTATATCAGGGCTTGAAAAATGTAATAAAGGTCGTATTCAATACATTATGTGGCATTGTAGGAACATTGCTCATTTATTTTTTCGGTATTTTGATAGCGTTAAAATTCACTTCGCTATTGGGAGCGATTGTTTTATTGTTTTTTTTGGTAGTGGGTTATATATTATTACAGCTGATTGTGGAACAGGATATCAAAACATGTAAACGCGATTTGCCGGTATTCATTGTTTCGACAGGTTGTGCAGTATTATGGATGGCATTTTTTCAATATGATATTTGCAATATTAATGGTTATATGCCGAAACAGGATGAAATTCAGTCCGTGGCATTTGCATTTACTTATGATGATGATTGTGAGTATCGTCTGGCGCATATGGAATATGATGATATCGATGCCGTACTTACATTGGCAGAACAGGGATTGGAAGATTCCGGTAATGTAACCTTGTATGGGGATACTAGGTATGAATTTTCAATCTGTTATCACATGAAGGATGGTAGAGATATCAGACGTAATTATACGGGAACAATGAATGAAAAAAGCCGGGAACTGATAGATGAATTAGTAGATTCTAAAGAATACAGACAAGCTACATATGTATTTGATGAACATGCGTATGACAATATGTATGTACATTTATGCCAGTGGGATGTGGGATGCGCAACAGGTTCCGTGGTAAACACAACAGACCAGCAGCAGGAATTGTTAGAAGCTCTTCGCAAAGATCTGAAAACGATTTCCCTTGCTGAAGTAGGAGACGAAGGGACTTTAGGGGAAATTCAGTTAACGTTATCCGATGAATATACAGAGCATGATATCAGTTACAGCTTTACAAAAAGTTATGAAAATGTGGTTGCAACGCTGGAAAAATTTGGTTACCTGAAAGAAATGGATGATACCATGTTGGGTGGATTGCAGTATGGTAAGACATGGGTAAGTGTATATGACAGTGAAGAAGGAAGAAATGGTGTGATTAAGGATACAGAAGCAATAGCTTTAACCTTTTCTCTTGCAGGCTGGTCTTATATGAGTAATCCGTCGGATAACACACCATATATGTTTAATGGTTATGGGTCAGAAAGATATACGCTCACTTTATACCGAAATGGGGAATGGCAGGAGGATGGAGACATAGGGGATTTGCCGGAATCTGTTCTGAACGCAATTATATGGGAGGATGGCAAATGATACTGATTGATTATAAAGACAGGCGTCCAATCTATGAACAGATTGTAGATAAAGTGGAGGAATTGATTATCAAAGGTGTAATGCTTCCGGATAGCCAGATGCCATCTGTTCGGGCATTATCTGTTGAATTGGCAATTAATCCCAATACCATACAGAAAGCCTATGCGGAATTGGAGCGTCGTGGTTTTTTGTATTCGGTAAAAGGAAAAGGCAGTTTTGTGTGTTTTCAGGAATCTCTGTTAGAAGAAAAATGGAAAAAAATACAAAATGAAATTAGTAAACATGTAGAGGAAGCAAAGTTGCTTCATATTTCTGAGGATGAGTTAGTTGCTTTTGTAAGAGCAGCTTATCAGAAAGATCAAGGAGGAAGCGAAGAATGATAGAAGCAATTGAAGTGTGTAAAAGCTTTGATGGAATACGCGCAGTGGATCGTGTCAGCGTGCAGATTAAGGAAGGATATGTATTTGGTTTGGTGGGTACCAATGGTGCCGGCAAAAGCACATTTCTTAGATTGGCTGCAGGTGTATATAAGCCGGATTTTGGTAGCATTACCATAGATGGGGAAGATATTTTTGAAAATACGAAAGTAAAAAAACAATTTTGCTATTTATCGGATGACCAGTATTTCTTTCAAAACGCAACACCTAAGGATATGGGGCGTTTCTATGGAACGGTTTATGAGAAGTTTGATGAAAAAAAGTATTTGAATTATCTTGAAAAGTTCGGATTAAATCCAAGGAGAAATATTGCAACCTTTTCGAAAGGTATGAAAAAGCAGGTGTCTATTCTTTTGGGTATTTGTACCAACACAAATTATCTGTATTGCGATGAGACTTTTGATGGTTTGGATCCGGTGATGCGTCAAGGTGTAAAAAGTATTTTTGCCTCAGAAATGGCAGAGAGAGGATTGACACCGATTATTGCCTCACATAATCTCCGTGAATTAGAAGATATCTGCGACCATGTAGGCTTGCTTCATCGTGGCGGAGTATTGCTGTCGAGGGAGCTTGAGGATATGAAATGCAATATGATTAAGGTGCAGGGGGTATTTCCGGAGAGAATGACAAAGGAGGAAATATTTGAAGGTTGTGACTGTATGCAGATAGAAAAGAAAGGTTCTCTGTATACGGCAACCATGCGGGGCAATAAGGAGGAGATTCTTGCTATCTTAAATGCAAGAAATCCGTTGTTTATGGAGGCGATGCCTTTGTCTTTAGAGGAAATTTTCATCAGCGAAGCGGAGGTGGTTGGCTATGATATCAAGAAGCTCATTTTTTAAGATGCTGAAAGAGGATGGAGAACGTCGCAAAACAGAATGGATTTTAGCAATCATTGTGTTTTTGCTATTCATCGTATTGATTCCCGTGCAGACGGTGATATCCGGTCGATATTTTACAGGCAATAATGCAGAGGTTGCCAATGCTTATATATTAGATATCGTGAAGGTATTTTTTTCTAAGTATAATCCAAAGCTATATGTTGTTACAATTGTTGCTTCCTGGATATGTGGCTTCAACAGTAT
This sequence comes from Lachnospiraceae bacterium, assembly GCA_045125095.1. Classification (GTDB taxonomy): domain Bacteria; phylum Bacillota; class Clostridia; order Lachnospirales; family Lachnospiraceae; genus JBGVMW01. Next base: position 42,589 of record JBGVMW010000156.1, on the reverse strand, counting down.
GTCTTATTTGTTTTCTAAGTCGAAAACGGATTTCTATCATAGTCTGCCAGTCAACAGGCAACAACTTTTTCTGGTATCTTATACAAACAGTATTTTAATATATGCAATACCATATCTGGTTACATTATGCGTAGGACTGCTTTTTGTACTAACAGCCTCAGGAGAAGCGATTACCATGTGGGACGATGCTTTTGTGGCTTATGGTTATCATTTGCTGGGATATTGTATGCTGTTAAATATGAATCTTGTAATGGTTATGTTGTCAGGAAGGCTGTTAGTGGCAGCTTTGGGAATGGTAGCAACATATGGATATGGAATTGTGTGGTATGTGCTTTTGGATGTGTACAGAGATACTTTTTTGTATTGTCTTGTGGATGAATTCAATGCTGGTGTAGCACAGGTGCTTTCCCCTGTCTGCAATTACATTTTGTCTGGAGCGCTGGCAGAGAAAGTTGGTATGCACAGCTTGGTAGGGTTGATGTTTGTGATTGCGGTGGCCAGCTTTGTGGTTGCGTTTATGATGTATTTGAAACGTCCTTCCTGTGCTTCAGGGGGTACGATTGCATTTGCTGGAATTAAACCGCTTATTAAAGCTGGTGTCATGCTTCCTCTTGCATTATTAGGAGGAGTCATCATGTATCTGACATATCATAAGATTGTTTTCTGGATATTTGGAGCGGTATTTGTGATGGTTGTCAGTCATGTGGCGTTGCAGGGAATACTAGAACAAGCGGATATTCGAGCGATTAGAAGGGGACTGAAAACAGTAGGTATCGTTGGTGTGTTGGCGTTACTTATTGTTGTTGTATATTATTTTGATGTGTTTGGCTATAATGGGTATATGCCGGATATTGATGATGTGGAGAGTTGTGCTGTAATTATAGAAGACGCAACCGAGACTGATTATTTTACTGTGACAGAGGAGATGGAGGATACTGCGCAAGAAAGAGCACAGAGAATGGAAATTACAGATGTGGCGCAGGTGGATGAATTGTCGAAAGCGGGGTATAATACCAGAAAGCGTTTGTATAATCAAGGGGTACTGTTTGAACGGGAAACTATAAATAGTTGTGACTTTGAAGTGCAATATAACCTAAAAAATGGAAAAACAGTGAAACGTCTTTATACCATTGAGGCCAGTGAGGAAGAGAATGCTGAGAAGTTAAAATCCGTATTAGATAATCCGGAATATAAGATTAGTGGGTGGCTGTTTTCTGCAACTGGCGATTATACAATCGAAATTATAGGATATGATAAAGATGGGCGAAGCAATTGCATTATGATTGAAAATGGAGAAGAAAAGCAGGCGATTATAGATGCGCTGAAGGTTGATATTATGAAAAGTTCCGTAGATACTATGGATAATCAGTCAGGAATCGGATATATTAATTTCTTAAAATATGAGTGGCAGAATGGAGAGCAGATAGCTAACATAATATCCACTGAATATATTTCAAACAGCTATGAAAATCTGATGCCAATTCTGGAGAAATATGGATTTCTAACAGAAAATATGGAAAGCGTACCTTTGCCGGAGGCTGATGAGGTAATGGAACTGATTGTTTTCAAGGATGAAATGCAGATGAATGTGAACGCGAAACGTGAGGATATCTTAGCGATCATGCCGTATTTGAAGGCGGATACTTCTTATTATCCGACACCGTTACATGGAACGATATTTGAAAATAACGCAACAAGTGCATATGGGATACGGGTGCAAGCTAATTTGGAAGATGGGATTTTTCATGCGACATTGGATGCGAATGCACCGGACTGGGTAAAGAATATGCTTGAAAATGTTGAGGAATAGTAACGAAGTATAAGATTTACAAATTGAAGTAAACTTCGATTGCATATTAGTTACTTGCTATGTGTGTAATTCATGGTCAAAATGCTAACTTATGAGAGTGTGTAATCGTTATGAATAAAGGAGAACAAATATGCAGGAACAATTTGAAAGAACCGCATTATTAATAGGTGAGGATTCTGTAGAACGGTTGCAGAAAGCGCATGTAATCGTTTTTGGAGTAGGAGGTGTAGGGGGCTTTGTTGTGGAAGCATTGGCAAGAGCCGGGATTGGAAGCATTGATATTGTAGACAATGATGAAGTGAAGCTGTCTAACATTAACCGCCAAATCATTGCCTTACACAGCACCGTAGGCAAAGCAAAGGTGGAGGTAATGAAAGAACGAATTGCAGAGATCAACCCATTCTGTAAGGTGACAGCACACCAGTGCTTTTATCTTCCGGAGACGGCTGACCAGTTTGATTTTTCAAAATATACCTATGTTGTAGATGCAGTAGACACCGTAACAGCAAAATTGCAGATAATTACTGCTGCAAAAGAGGCTATCATACCTGTTATCAGCTGTATGGGGACAGGGAACAAATTGGACCCTTCGAAATTCCAGATTGCAGATGTAAGCAAAACCACAGTCTGCCCACTAGCCAAAGTAATGCGTCGTGAATGTAAAGCAAGAGGATTAAAGAATGTAAAAGTATTATATTCCACTGAACTTCCGCGTAAACCAGAACCAGAGCTTCTAAAAGCAGCTCTGAAAAAAGAACATGCAGAGGAATCTTCCGTGCAAAAACGCTCTTTGCCTGCTAGCATCTCGTTTGTTCCTTCTGTAGCCGGTCTCATGATAGCTGGTGAAGTCATCCGGGACATTGTGCAAATGGAATGTTCATAATTTGTTCACGTTCTATTTAAAAAACCTTCAAATGAAAAACATGGATTCTTCAAATGTATCACATATACTAAATAATATCAGATGAAGCAATTACAAACTTTTGAATAAACTTTTTCATAATACAATGCCGGGAGTTGCGTAAGCAGCACCCGGCATCCTCCCGTTTATGGGGAACATTATATTTGTTTTCTGACAACAAGGTACTCATCGCCATTGCGATAATACGGACATTCAAATCTTGTCTGTGTCATAAAGCGTACCATTTCATCTTCGTCTAAATTCACATCACAAACATAACATTCATATTCATCATCATAGAAGTAGTTTGCGCATGTTTCACAGGCTGTCTGCATAGAGTTATACAGTTTCCGGTTCTGGATAATCCACACCGAAGGTATCTACCGTGACAGATTTGATCACCTGTGGTTCTAATGGACGGTCACTGTAATCTGTGCGAGTTTCGGCAATTTTGTTTACCACTTCAAGACCTTCAGTTACTTTTCCGAATGCGGCATAAGAACCATCTAAGTGCGGAGAGGTTTCGTGCATAATGAAGAACTGGGAGCCTGCTGAGTCCGGGTGCATAGCTCTTGCCATAGAAAGCACACCAGGAGTATGTTTTAAGTCATTTGCAAAACCGTTTGCAGAGAACTCTCCTTTGATGCCATAACCTGGTCCGCCTGTGCCGATTCCGTCAGGGCAGCCACCCTGAATCATGAAACCTCTGATAACGCGGTGGAAAATTAAACCGTCATAGAAATTCTTGTTAATTAAGCTGATAAAATTATTTACTGTATTTGGGGCGATTTCCGGATATAATTCCGCTTTGATAATGCCGCCGTTTTCCATTTCGATAGTTACTACTGGATTCTGTGCCATGATAGTTTTCCTTTCTTTTCGTTCATTTTTTCTTGCAGTTGTTAGTATAGTACAAAAAACGTGACTAGTAAAGTGATTTGTGATAGGATACAGGTATATGAAGTTTACCAAATGGAGGAATGGCAATGTTAAAGGGAATTATATTTGATATGGATGGCGTGTTGATTAACAGTGAACCACAGCATTATGAAGCTTATGAAAGAATGCTGGAGCGGTTTGGTTTGACAATTCCATATGAGGAGTACAAAGGTTTCATTGGTTCGACCTGTGCAAAGCTAAATGAATATTTAGCGGAAAAATTTCCAATTGGTCTTACACCGGAGCAGATTCATGAGGAAATGATGAAAGAAAGAGACTGGATTACAGAAAATGTAGGATATATACCTGTGCCAGGGGCTTGTGATTGTGTAAAAATGTTAAAGGAACAGGGAGTGAAGCTGGCAGTGGCGTCTTCTTCGCCGATGGAGGATATTTTAGCGGCAACGGAGCAATTAGGTATTCAGGAATATTTTGATGAACTTATCAGCGGTTCCGAGCTTGCGAATCCAAAGCCGGCACCTGATGTGTTTTTGAAAGCCATTGAAAGTATCGGATTACAACCGGAGGAGTGTCTGATAATTGAGGATTCTGGTAATGGAGTACGAGCTGGAAAAGCAGCTGGTTGTGCCGTGCTTGCATTCTACAATCCGGATTCCGGTAATCAGGATTTAAGTCCTGCAGATTATGTGATGGAAAGCTTTGAAGGATTGGAATTCGAATTTATCAAACGTGTCCATCAGAGGTTTGCAGAGGAACCATGAACGATACTGGAAACAAAACGGTGTATTGTGCGTGAGATAACACTGGATGACTTGCCAGAGCTGCGAAGAATATATGAGCAAAAGGGTATTACAGAGTATTTAGAACCATTATATGGGGAGGAAGAAGAAATTGCCTATACAAAAGCCTACATAGAGAAACGGTATCGCTTTTTTGAATATGGTATGTGGGTGGTGTTTGATAAGGAAACGGGTAGCATGATTGGACGTGCCGGATTGGAGAACCGTGATGTAGCTGTGAGGATAGGTGATGAAGGTCAGAAAGTGTATGAATCCCAGGTGGAATTAGGCTATATGATTGCACCCTCTTATCAGCGACAGGGTTATGCCACAGAGGTGTGCCATGCCATTCTTCAGTATGCAAAAGAAGAGTTGGAGATACCATTTATCAATGCTTTTATACATCATGATAATATAGCCTCTATACGATTGGCTGAAAAAATGAACTTTACGTTGTTGGAAAAAACAGAGGTAGTAGATCAAGATTCTGCTATGGTTCGGTATATATGTACATTGTAAAATCGTTTATTTTTTATGATATGTAACAATAGTTAAAGTATAATACTTGTATTTTTTTGGGAAAAATGGTATTATAGGGCTATTGAATAAAAGTAAAAAAGGAGAAGTCGAAACATGGACGAGAATCAGAACAATTATTCTTATGGTGAAAACCAGAATAACAATCAGAGTAATTACTCTTATGGTGGGGGTCAGTATCCACAGTATGAAGAACAGCCTTCCGGCAATCGTGGAATGGCAATTGCATCTTTAGTAGTAGGTATTTTATCTATTCTTTGCTGTTGTTGTGCATATCTAAGTGTAATCTTAGGTATTGTAGGTATAGTTCTTGCTGTACTTTCCAGACCAAAGGATGGAAAATTCGAAGGCGTTGCAATGGGTGGTTTGATTTGCTCTATTGTAGGTCTTGTACTTGGTGTTATTTTAATCATTGTGAATGTTGCAACTCAGAATTCAGCAGATTATACACAGATGATGGATATGTATATGCAGATGTTGCAGGAATTAGAATAAGAATAAAAAGTGGTCAGGTTGCCTGACCACTTTTTTATATACTAGCATAGATGATAATATTTTTGATAATCCAGTTGCTGCCAATCAGTATTAAAGCCAGAAATAAATAAATATTACGGTAATTTAACCCAATAGCGATTCGATGACCACTGATACGTTCTATTGTCTGGGAGACAAGAAACCATCCATATAAAATCACCGCATACAGAACGAGTGGATGATAAGAAAGTGAAAGCAAAAAGTTGCCTTCTAACATGGATATGACGGCTCTGGTTCCACCGCAACCAGGGCATTGATATCCTGTCAATGCATGAAAATAACAAGGCGGTACAATGTCGCTGAATGTAAGATTGAAATGATGCAATACCAGTATTGCCACCAGAAACACAGAAAGACCGACAAGCCCCAGGTAATAAAAAGCTGTATTGTATTCTTTTTGTACTTTCATAAAAACTCCTAACTGAAAAACATAGTGACAGTTCAGCACCTGACTTGTGTATAAGTTGGGGCTGAACTGTTATAAAACATAAATATAGTAAATGTCAAGAACTTGACCATTTAACCATACTACAAATGTGATATATTTGCAACTGTGAGTGTATCAAAGAGTATTATTTTTTGATTTTTATTTTCTTTACGGTACTATAGGAACCGTATATCTTCTTTCCTTTAGAATCTTTCTTATATGCTCGTACCTTCACATAATAAGTTTTATTTTTGGTGAGTTTAGTTATGGTGGTACTGGTCTTGGTAAAGTATACAGTCTTCACTGATTTTTTGAAATTTTTATTTGTGCTGATTTTTACTTCGTAGCCAGTTGCACCAGATACTTTCTTTTTTAAAGTTATTGATAGTTTTTTTCCTTTTTTGTTGGTGACTGACTTAATGACCGGTGTTCCGACCTTGACAGCTTTCTTAGACAAATCGATATGTTTGCTGGTGCCATTTTTAGAAAAATATAAAACGCCATCTTCAATTCCTGTAATTGTAAGATTTGTACCTGTGAATAGAACGCTCTCATCCGTTCCCTGTATATTATTTTTTCGGATCGCATTATTTAACACATAATACCAATAACCATCATAATAATACATTCGATTCCATACATCATGTACATACCAGTCAGTATATTTAGTAGATGTTGAAATTGTTCCTGAAGTCTGATCCAGAAATGTCGTACCGATGACTCCGTGTTCATGCTTTCGTGAGAGTGTATTTTCAAATTCATCATCGTTTCGCATTAAAAAATAATGAGTTCCATAAGAACTTGAACTAGTATCATCCCAAGTAGGATCGACCAGATACCATTCTTTATCTATCTGTACTGCTACCCATGCATGCTCACCACCTATTACCTCAACACATGGAATATTTTCTGCCATGAGAAAAATCATCAAGGCACCGGCATAACCATCGCAAACGCCATAACCCTGTGCAAGTGTACAGCCACCAAAATGTACAGAGGTTTCATTTGTATTGTAGTAATAAATATTTTCGACAACATATTCGTGGAAATACAACAGCTTATCTAAATCGCTCATGCTTGCATCTATATTTTTCTGAATCTCAGATACGATGTTCTGTACAGTTTTATAACGTTGTAAAAATCCTTCGTCTGTTTCTGTAAGATGAAATGCTCTTAAATAGGGGGTGTTTTCAACGGTTTCCATGGAGTCTGCTTGCAAAAGATGATGTTCAGTATAACATTGATATGGTAAATAACCTGCGTTATTTTTTACATCATTCATGATGTTATAACATGTCATATAAGGTAGGTTTAATGTTGATATATCCTGTACACTAGTATCTCCGGTTTCTAACAGCCGTAAATAGAGTTCTTGAAACTGTTGCTCCGAACTGGTGGTTTCTGCTGTGCAGTTCATGGTAGGCAGGCATGTTATTATCAAGGCGATAGCCAGCAGTCCTGCCAGTAGTTTGTGTTTACCTGTTTTTTGTACGTTCATATGCATTCCCTCACTTTCTAAGAATCGATAGACAATTGTGAAACACCATTCAGACAATTCATGGATTGGAATACCTTCACTATCACCTAAAATAAATAGGTTACTCTGTAACGATTCGAAAACGGATAGTTAAATACTCCCTATTTTTTATTATATAGTTACCAATATTTCACTGTCAATAACGCTGGACATTCCTTGTGCTAATTGTTCAAAAATACAGGTCACGATTCAGAATGTTTGACGAAACAATCAGATTTTGATATGCTATATAGTATCGTATTGTATTAGAAATTGCCCCGCCCGTTGGGGCAATTCCCATACATAAGTTGTGGAGGTTATCATGGACATTATTCAGATTATAACAGAAGAACTAAAAGTAAAGCACCATCAGGTTGAGGCGGCAGTTAGATTATTAGATGAGGGAAATACCATACCATTTATTGCAAGATATCGTAAGGAGGCAACCGGTTCACTGAATGACGAACAGTTGCGTGAATTAGGCGAAAGACTAACCTATCTTCGTAATCTTGAAGAGAAAAAAGAACAGGTACTGGCAAGTATCGAGGAACAGGGACAACTTACTGAAGAATTAAAGAAAAAAATATTGGCGGCAGAAACATTGGCTGTTGTGGATGATTTATATCGTCCGTATCGACCGAAACGTAGAACGAGGGCAACCATTGCGAAAGAAAAAGGATTAGAAGGCTTGGCATTGCTTATTCAGCTTCAGATGACCAATCGCCCATTAGAAAAAGATGCAGAAAGCTATTTGTCAGAGGAGAAAGAAGTGGCTACCGTAGAAGAAGCCATTGCAGGAGCGAAGGATATCTTGGCTGAAATGATTTCGGATGAGGCAGATTACCGTATGCACATCCGTGAGCTTACGTGGAAAGAGGGGATTCTCACTTCCACAGCAAAGAATCCGGAAGAAAAATCAGTATACGAAATGTATTATGATTTTGAGGAACCTGTTGTGAAATTAGCAGGTCACAGAGTGCTTGCATTGAACCGTGGAGAAAAGGAAAAGATTCTTACTGTGAATCTAACAGCACCGGAAGAAAAAATTCTTACCTATTTAAATAAGAAAGTGATTGTGAAGGAAAATCCATATACCACAGAAGTTCTTAAAGATGTCATTGCAGACAGTTATAATCGTCTGATAGCGCCAGCGATTGAACGAGATATTCGAAATGAATTGACAGAAAAGGCGGAAGAAGGTGCTATCACAGTATTTGGCAAAAATTTAGGACAGCTTTTAATGCAGCCGCCGATCGCAGGGCGCGTTGTATTGGGTTGGGACCCGGCGTTCCGTACCGGTTGTAAGTTAGCTGTCGTGGATGAGACGGGAAAGGTGTTAGATACCACAGTTATTTATCCGACGGCACCGCAGAATAAAGTGGCAGAAGCGAAGAAAGTTTTAAAAGCACTGGTAGAAAAATACAATATCACATTAATCTCTGTGGGAAATGGAACGGCATCAAGAGAATCGGAGGCTGTGATTGTAGAATTTATAAAGGAATTGAACCGACCGTTGCAGTATGTAATTGTAAATGAAGCAGGAGCATCTGTGTACTCGGCAAGTAAGTTGGCAACAGAGGAGTTTCCGAATTTCGATGTAGGACAGCGAAGCGCTGCTTCCATTGCAAGAAGATTACAGGACCCTTTGGCAGAGCTGGTAAAAATTGATCCAAAATCTATTGGTGTAGGACAGTATCAGCATGACATGAATCAGAAAAAGTTATCAGAAGCTTTAAGTGGCGTAGTAGAAGATTGCGTAAATAAAGTAGGTGTAGACTTGAATACTGCATCCGCATCCCTGTTAGAATATATTTCCGGTATCTCAAAGACCATTGCCAAAAATATTGTGGCATACCGGGAGGAGCATGGTCGTTTTGAGGACAGGAAGGAACTGCTTAAAGTGGCAAAGCTTGGACCAAAGGCATTTGAACAGTGCGCAGGTTTTCTGCGTATTACAGGAGGAAAGAATCCATTGGATGCCACCAGTGTACATCCGGAGAGCTATGCAGCAGCCAATGGTCTGCTGGAGCGCATTGGATGCAGTGCAGAGGATATTGTAAGTGGTAATCTTGAATCATCCTTGAAAAAAGTGAAAAACGTAAAGGAGTTAGCAAAGGAATTAAATGTAGGTGAGATTACCCTTGCAGATATTATCAAAGAGTTAGAAAAGCCGGGAAGAGACCCACGTGAGGAGATGCCCAAGCCAATTCTTAGAACGGATATTCTGGAAATGAAGGATTTAGAGCCTGGTATGGTGTTAAAGGGTGCGGTACGCAATGTAATTGATTTTGGTGTGTTTGTAGATATCGGTGTGCATCAGGATGGTTTGGTGCATATTTCACAGATTACCAATAAGAAATTTATTAAACATCCATTAGAGGTTGTGGCGATTGGTGATATTGTAGAAGTAAAAGTAATGAGTGTGGATGTGGAACGCAAACGAATTCAGCTTACGATGTTGGTGTAAAATCAGACATTGCATAAACGGTAAGAAGATGGATAGCATAAAATTGAGTAAGGTTGTATGTGCTGATATAGAATTGCGATAAGTTATGGTGAACTGAAGTATACAGAAATGAGGATGGTAGTATGATGCATGAACGAAAGCTTACTATGTTAATGGATTTTTATGAAATGACCATGAGTAATGGGTATTTCAAAAACGGACTTCAGAATAGGCAGGTAGTGTTTGATGTATTTTATAGAAGAAATCCGGATGAAGGTGGTTTTGCGATATTTGCAGGTCTTCAGCAGATTATTGAGTATATAGAAGAATTACATTTTACAGAGGAAGATATTGACTATCTGCGTAGTCAGAATATATTTGGGGAAGCGTTTCTTTCTTATTTAAAAGATTTTAAATTCAAAGGGACGATTACAGCACTTCGGGAAGGTACAGTTATGTATCCGGGAACGCCGATTTTAACCGTGACCGCGCCTTTGATTGATGCCCAATTAATCGAAACGATGTTGTTGGTGGAGGTGAACCACCAAAGTCTTATTGCCACCAAAGCACGCCGCATGGCAAAAACAGCGGGAGTGCCGATATCGGATTTCGGTGCAAGACGGGCTCATGGTGGAGATGCGGCAGTGTATGGTGCGAGAGCGGCATATATTGGTGGTACTTCAAGTACAGCAACTGTTTTGGCTGGACAGCTTTTTGACATTCCAATCTCTGGTACGATGGCACATTCCTGGGTGATGTATTTTCCTAGTGAATACGAAGCATTCAAAGCTTATGCATTGGAATATCCGGATGCCTGCACCTTATTAGTAGATACGTTTGATGTATTGAACAGTGGTATACCAAATGCGATCCGCGTGGCGAAAGAAGTGTTAGAGCCGATGGGAAAACGATTGAAAGGCATTCGCCTTGATAGTGGTGATCTTGCGTATTTATCTAAGAAAGCGAGAAAGCTGTTAGATAAAGCAGGCTGTGAGGACTGTAAGATTGTGGTTTCCAACAGTATTGATGAATTCACCATTCAATCCTTAAATGCCCAGAATGCCTGCATTGATGTATATGGAATAGGGGAGCGTTTGATTACAGCCAAGTCGGATCCGGTATTTGGTGCTGTCTATAAGATTGTAGCAGCCCAGATGGAAGATGGTAGCTTTGAACCGAAGATTAAGGTATCAGAAAATGTAGAAAAGATTACGAATCCGGGAAAAAAGAAACTGTGGCGTATTTATAATAAGGAAGGATATGCGATTGCAGATTTGCTGACATTGGAGGATGAGACAGTGGATGTGAGTAAGCCATATCGCTATATTGACCCGGTTAAACCTTGGAAGATTTGTGAGTTTGAGGATGTCACAGCAGAACCTCTTCATGTAACAATATTTGAACATGGTAAGCTGGTATACCAGAATCCGGATGTGAAGACGATAAAAGCTTATGTGGAGAAACAGTTTGAAACAGAAATCTGGGAGGAAGAGCAACGTCTGGTGAATCCTCATATACACTATGTGGATATGTCTCCGAAGTTGTATGAATTGAAGATGAATCTTCTATATAAAAATAAAAAATAGGTTCTGAATGGTAACGAACATAACACAACACCGCAGTGATTGAACGCTGCGGTGTTGTGTTATTATGCTGCAATATTTACAAATGTACAACTGCTCTGATCGAAATAATAAACGATGTTGTCTGGCGTTGCTGCAAAAAAGTATTGGGTCTGTGGCTCGTAAAGAAACATGATACTGCTTGTTGCATCAAAGTAAAGATACATGGAATAATCGTTGCTGTATGTCCATTCGGAAATGGAGTTAGGTACGTTATAGAAAGCACTTAAGATATCGGTTGGTGTGTAACCATCGGTTCCGCCGGTTGAGGTACTTTTATCCTGCATTGTGGAAAGCGTACCGCTTGGAACGGGACTGTCTTCTCCGAATACATCCTTACAATTCTTATAATTATATTTTGTTGACGTGCATTTCGGAAGAATTTTGCTAATGGAATCACGTTGATGATCTTTTGAAATCTGTTTATCTGACAGATTAAAGTAATCATAAAAATATTGGTTGGACGGATTACCTACCGGATCATCCCAGGTAACATCCATGTTGTACCATTTCTTGTTGATTTGTACTAAGTTCCATGCATGAGGTTCCCCTGCATAGCCCACCACATACGTGCAACGAATTCCTAACTGGTTCATGATATATGAAAATGCCTTTGCATATCCGGCGCAAACAGTTGATTTTTTCACAATTGCACTGTAAGCGGATTGACTTAATCTTGCATTTGCGTTGTATTCTATCGTTCTGGTCAGATAGTCATGGACGATTTTAATTTTTTCAATGGTAGTTTTTGCTTTGGAAGCTTTCTTTAAAAGAGGCTTTACCGCTTTTTCAAACTTCTGCTTGTATTTCTTTATATTTGAGCCGGTGGTGTTAAATTTTACCGTTACACTTACAACCTTGTTGTTTTTATATGTATATTTGAAATCGCATTCCACCCAGAAAAATTCTGGATTGTCATAAATTACATATTGAACGAGTTTATCTATTTTGCTTGGTTCAACAGCGGTCTTAAAGGTTGTTTTTTTCTTTCCGGCAGCTAAGTTTGCATACAACTCATCATATGCTTTTTTGTCTTGTTTGGATAGCTTAGAACGGTATACAAAAAAAGAACTGTCCAGCTTCTTGCCTTTCCAGGTATATTTTACTGGTGTTTTTGTGGAAGAACTGGCATACTGTGTTTCCTGCACTTCGACTGTCTGCACAGCGTCTGTAGTCTTTGCTTCTGTTACCGCAGGTGCCTGCATGAAAAGTAATGCAAAGCAAAGCGTGAGTAAAATTTTTTTTGCATGTTTTTGAAACATATTGTCTGTCCCCTTTCATTAATATAATGGTTTTAGGCATTTGCGAAAGTGAAGCCCATCCGCAAATTGTCAGAACTATTTGTGCAAATAGCTGCTTACTACATAGTCTATATTTGACGCGCTCTCGCTCCCTTCAAACGTAGCGGACACTAGGGCTGTAAAATACACAGCCAAAGTGCCGACGTTTTCAGAGGGTCACATATAGACTATGTAGCAAACAGCTATCTGTCACAAACAATTCTGACAATTCGCTAGCTTGTTGGCGTTTCGCAATTACCTATTATAATGGTTAAATACGATACTCTCCTATGTATATTCTATTATACAATAAAATGGATGGGGTGGAAAGAAAAAACATAGGGCAGGTGCAGAATTATTTCTATTATATAATATAGAAGAAACGCATTTTTTAAGAGAAAAAGAAAGGTTTGAAATGTTCTAAAAAAAATACAAAAAAATACTTGCAATTCCCATAAACATCTAGTATACTAGCAAGTGCTGTGGCATGATAGCGTTGAAGCGTGAGGTTGCTGCGAATGTACCATAAAGCATTTGCAGGTTTTCCGTGGAGCGAATGTCAAGTTAGGAAACTGGCGACAAGTCACTGTACAAAATAACAGCAGTCTTATTCAAGATGAAAACAACGTGTGTAAGGATTATGAAACACACGGGAACGTGTACAGTCACCGCTTGTCGTACTAGATATTTAAGTGCGAAAAGGAGGCGACTTTTTTTATGGCAAGTCAGGTTATGAGAATCACATTAAAAGCATACGATCACGAATTAATCGATGCGTCTGCTAAGAAAATCATCGAGGTTGCGAAGAAGAACGGTTCACAGGTGAGTGGTCCGGTTCCGTTACCAACTAAGAAGGAAGTAGTAACAATCTTAAGAGCGGTACACAAGTACAAAGACTCTAGAGAACAGTTCGAGCAGAGAACTCATAAGAGACTGATTGATATCATGACACCAAACCCAAAGGTAGTTGATGCATTACAGAAATTAGAAATGCCAGCTGGTGTTTACATCGGTATCAAGATGAAAGAAAAATAAGTAAGGTAAAATCCTGAAGGGTTGATTATAGATACAACTGTTCTAGGATGATTGCCCGCAAGGGTAATCCGCTGTAGATTTAACAGGAGGTAAAATAATGAAGAAAGCAATTTTAGCTACAAAAATCGGAATGACTCAGATTTTCGCTGAAGATGGCGCTTTAGTTCCGGTAACTGTATTAGAAGCTGGTCCTTGTGTAGTAACACAGATTAAGACAGTAGAAAATGACGGTTATAGCGCAGTACAGGTTGGTTTTGCTGATAAGAAAGCAAAGTATGTTGATGGCAAAGAAGTACACGTACATGGTGTAAACAAAGCTGAGATGGGACATTTTGCAAAAGCTGGTGTATCTGGCAAGAGATATGTAAAAGAGTTCAAGTTTGAGAATGCAGAAGAATATGCATTAGCTCAGGAAATCAAAGCTGATATCTTTGCTGCTGGTGATAAAGTAGATGCTACTGCGATTTCCAAAGGTAAGGGATTCCAGGGTGCGATTAAGAGACACGGTCAGCACAGAGGACCTATGGCTCATGGTTCTAAATTCCATCGTCATCAGGGTTCTAACGGTGCTTGTTCAAGCCCAAGTAAGGTGTTCAAGGGTAAAGGAATGCCAGGTCACATGGGACACAAGAAGATTACAGTTCAGAATCTTGAAATTGTAAGAGTGGATGCAGAAAAGAACTTAATCTTAGTTAAGGGTGCTGTACCAGGACCTAAGAAATCCTTAGTAACAATCAAAGAAACTGTAAAGGTTGCTAGATAACTTTTATAGGAAAGGAGGAATACACAGATGGCAAACGTAGCTGTTTATAATATGGAAGGCGCTGAAGTTGGTACATTAGAGTTAAATGATGCAATCTTCGGTGTGGAAGTAAATGAGCATTTGATGCATATGGCTGTTGTTCAGCAGCTTGCTAATAAACGTCAGGGTACACAGAAAGCAAAAACTCGTTCTGAAGTACGTGGCGGTGGTAGAAAACCTTGGAGACAGAAGGGAACAGGTCATGCAAGACAGGGTTCTATCCGTGCTCCACAGTGGAAAGGCGGCGGTGTTGTATTTGCACCAACTCCAAGAGATTATTCTTTCAAGTTAAATAAGAAAGAAAAGAGAGCAGCTCTTAAATCTGCATTAACAACAAGAGTTCAGGAGAACAAATTCATCGTTGTGGATGAGTTCAAGATGGACGAAATCAAGACAAAGAAATTCAAAGCAGCTCTTGATAACTTAAAAGTTAACAAGGCATTAGTAGTATTAGATAGCGTTGATGACAATGTATTATTATCTGCAAGAAACATCGAAGGTGTTAAGACAGCATTTACAAATACAATCAATGTTTATGATATTCTGAAATACAACACAGTAGTGGCAACAAAGGCTGCTGTAGCTGCAATTGAGGAGGTGTATGCATAATGGCAAACGTACAGTATTATGACGTAATCCTCAAACCGGTAATCACCGAGAAGAGTATGAACGCAATGGCTGAAAAGAAATATACATTCTTAGTACATCCAGAAGCAAACAAGACTATGATTAAGGAAGCTGTGGAAAGAATGTTCCCAGGTACTATCGTAGCAAAGGTAAACACCATGAATATGGATGGTAAGACTAAGAGACGTGGAATGACTTTCGGTAAGACAGCTGCTACAAAGAAAGCAATTGTACAGTTGACAGAAGAAAGCGCAGATATCGAAATTTTCGAAGGTCTGTAAGAAGCAGATAAACAAAATATCCGTTAGGATTTGACAATAATTGAGTATAGAACGTGAAAGGAGTGAAATGTAATGGGAATTAAGACATATAACCCATATACACCTTCCAGAAGAAATATGACTGGTTCTGATTTCGCAGAAATCACAAAGACAACTCCAGAGAAGTCTTTATGTGTTTCTTTAAAGAAGAACGCAGGTCGTAACAATCAGGGTAAAATTACAGTTAGACATCGCGGTGGCGGTTCTAGAAGAAAATACAGAATTATCGACTTCAAGAGATACAAAGATGGTATCCCTGCAACAGTAATTGGTATCGAATACGATCCAAACCGTTCTGCAAACATCGCTTTAATCTGCTATGCAGATGGTGAAAAAGCATATATCTTAGCTCCAGAAGGTTTAACAGATGGTATGAAGGTTATGAACGGACCGGAAGCTGAAATCAAAGTAGGTAACTGCTTACCACTTTCTGAGATTCCGGTAGGTACAATGGTTCACAACATTGAAATGCATCCGGGTAAGGGCGGACAGTTAGTTCGTGCAGCTGGTAACGGAGCACAGTTAATGGCTAAGGAAGGAAAATATGCAACATTAAGACTTCCTTCAGGTGAAATGAGAATGATTCCTATCAATTGCCGTGCTACAATCGGTGTAATCGGTAACGGAGATCATAACTTAATTAACATTGGTAAAGCTGGTCGTAAGCGTCACATGGGTATCAGACCTACAGTTCGCGGTTCTGTTATGAACCCTAATGACCATCCACACGGTGGTGGTGAAGGTAAGACTGGTATCGGTCGTCCGGGTCCATCAACACCTTGGGGCAAACCTGCACTGGGACTTAAGACTAGAAAGAAGAACAAACATTCTAACAAGTATATTGTAAGAAGACGTGATGGAAAGGCTATGAAATAAGGAGGTTAAGACCTATGGCAAGATCTTTAAAAAAGGGTCCTTTCGCTGACGAAAGCTTATTAAAGAAAGTAGACGCTTTAAACGCAGCAGATAAGAAAGAAGTAATTAAGACATGGTCCCGCCGTTCTACAATTTTCCCAAGTTTTGTGGGACATACAATTGCAGTACATGACGGTAGAAAACATGTTCCTGTATATGTAACAGAAGATATGGTTGGACATAAGTTAGGTGAATTCGTTGCTACCAGAACCTACAGAGGTCACGGTAAGGACGAAAAGAAATCTAAAGTGAGATAATAGACGTAATTGAAAGGAGGCTTCTTCCATGGCAAGAGGACATAGATCCCAGATAAAAAGAGAAAGAAATGCGAATAAGGACACAAGACCATCTGCTAAGTTATCTTATGCAAGAATCCCTGTTCAGAAAGCATGCTTCGTATTAGATGCCATCAGAGGTAAAGATGTTACTACAGCACTTGGTATCTTAGCTTACAACCCAAGATATGCATCAAGTGTAATTGATAAATTATTAAAATCTGCAATCGCAAATGCAGAAAACAATAATGGTATGAATGCGGAAAACCTTTATATTGAAGAGTGTTATGCAAATAAAGGACCAACAATGAAAAGAATCAGACCAAGAGCACAGGGTAGAGCTTACAGAATCGAAAAGAGAACAAGCCATATCACTATCGTGCTGAATGAAAGATAAGGAGGGTAACGATGGGACAGAAAGTAAATCCTCATGGAATAAGAGTCGGCGTTATCAAGGATTGGGATTCTAAATGGTACGCTGAAGAAAGTTTCGCAGATTATTTAGTAGAAGACTACAACGTAAGAAAATTCTTAAAGAAGAAATTATACAATGCTGGTATTGCAAAAATTGAAATCGAAAGAGGAGCAACAGACAGCGTTAAGATTATCATCCATACAGCGAAACCGGGTGTTGTAATCGGTAAAGGTGGAGAAGAAATCGAAAAGACAAAGAAAGAGCTTCTTAAATATGTAAGCGCTAAGCGCGTTATCGTTGATATTAAGGAAGTTAAGAGACCAGATAAGGATGCTCAGTTAGTAGCTGAAAACATTGCATTACAGTTAGAGAACCGTGTTTCCTTCAGACGTGCTATGAAGTCTACAATGTCTAGAACAATGAAGGCTGGTGCTAAGGGAATTAAGACAGCAGTTTCTGGTCGTGTTGGTGGTGCTGATATGGCTCGTACAGAGTTCTACAGCGAAGGAACCATTCCACTTCAGACATTAAGAGCAGATATTGATTATGGCTTCGCTGAAGCAGACACAACTTACGGTAAGTTGGGTGTTAAAGTATGGATTTACAAAGGCGAAGTTCTTCCTACTAAGGCAAACAAGGAAGGGAGCGATAAATAATGTTAATGCCAAAAAGAGTTAAGCGTCGTAAACAGTTCCGTGGCTCTATGAGAGGTAAAGCTACAAGAGGTAATAAGATCAGCTATGGTGAATACGGTATTGTAGCTATGGAACCATGTTGGATTAGATCTAACCAGATCGAAGCAGCCCGTATTGCTATGACACGTTATATCAAGCGTGGTGGTAAGGTTTGGATTAAGATTTTCCCAGATAAGCCAGTAACAGCAAAACCAGCTGAAACTCGTATGGGTTCCGGTAAAGGTTCTTTAGAATATTGGGTAGCAGTAGTTAAGCCGGGTCGTGTAATGTTCGAAATTTCCGGCGTTTCAGAAGAAATCGCAAGAGAGGCGTTACGTCTTGCAACACACAAGTTACCTTGTAAGTGTAAGGTGGTATCTCGTGCGGATTTAGAAGGCGGTGATAACAGTGAAAATTAATCAGTATGTAGAAGATTTAAAGTCCAAACAACTTGAAGAATTAACAGAAGAATTAGTAGCTGCTAAAAAGGAGCTTTTCAATCTGAGATTCCAGAATGCAACAAATCAGTTAGATAACACTAGCAGAATTAAAGAAGTTAGAAGAAATATTGCAAGAATCCAGACAATCATCACAGAGAAAGCCAACGCAAGCAAGGCTGAATAGTAGAAAGGAGTAATTATCGTGGAAAGAAATCTTAGAAAAACACGTACAGGCAAGGTTGTTAGCAACAAAATGCAGAAGACAATCGTTGTAGCAGTTGAAGACCATGTAAAGCATCCTTTGTACAATAAGATTGTGAAGAGAACTTATAAGTTAAAAGCACATGATGAAAACAATGAATGCAATATTGGTGATATTGTAAAAGTTATGGAAACAAGACCACTCTCTAAAGATAAGAGATGGAGACTTGTAGAAGTTATGGAAAAGGCAAAATAATTCAAAGGAGGTTATCGGCATGATTCAACAGGAATCCAGACTTAAGGTTGCAGATAATACTGGTGCAAAAGAATTACTTTGTATCCGTGTTATGGGCGGTTCAACTAGAAGATATGCCAGAATTGGTGATATTATCGTAGCTACTGTTAAAGATGCAACACCAGGCGGTGTTGTTAAAAAAGGCGATGTTGTTAAGGCGGTAGTTGTTCGTACTGTAAATGGTGCTCGCCGTAAAGACGGTTCATATATTAAATTTGATGAGAATGCTGCTGTTATTATTAAGGACGACAATACTCCAAGAGGAACTCGTATCTTTGGACCAGTAGCCAGAGAGCTGAGAGAGAAACGTTTCATGAAAATCGTTTCTTTAGCTCCGGAAGTATTATAGGAGGTAAGATAACATGTCAGCAGTCAGAATTAAAAAAGGCGATTTAGTAAAAGTAATCGCTGGTAAAGATAAAGACAAAGAAGGCAAGGTTATGGAAATCAATAGAAAGAACGGTACAGTTCGTGTTGAAGGAATCAATATGATTACAAAGCACGTTAAGCCAAGTGCTGCAAACCAGAATGGCGGTATCGTTTCTCAGGAAGGTCCTATTGACATCTCTAACGTTATGTATCTTCATGAAGGAAAAGTAACAAGAATTGGTTACGAATTCAAGGATGGTAAAAAAGTACGTGTTGCTAAGACAACAGGTAAAGTTATCGACTAATTAGAGGAAGGAGGTCAAGGACTTTGAGTAGATTAAAAGAAGTTTATGAAAACGAAATCGTTGATGCATTAATGAAAAAATTCGGATATAAGAATCCTATGCAGGTACCTAAGCTTGATAAAGTAGTTATCAACATGGGTATCGGTGAAGCAAAAGAAAATGCTAAGATTTTAGAGGCAGCTGTAAAGGACTTAGAAACTATTACAGGTCAGAAGGCAGTATTAACCAGAGCAAAGAAGTCTATTGCTAACTTCAAGCTGAGAGAGGGTATGCCAATCGGATGTAAAGTTACTTTACGCGGCGAAAAAATGTATGAGTTTACAGACCGTTTAATCAACTTAGCATTACCTCGTGTACGTGACTTTAGAGGTATCAATCCTAACGCATTTGATGGTAGAGGTAACTACGCACTTGGTATCAAGGAGCAGTTAATCTTCCCAGAAATCGAATATGATAAGGTAGATAAAATCAGAGGTATGGACATCATTTTTGTTACTACAGCTAAAACTGATGAAGAAGCTCGTGAATTATTGACACAGTTCAATATGCCGTTTACAAAATAGTTAGGAGGGAAATTTCATGGCTAAGACAGCAATGAAAGTAAAGCAGCAGCGTAAGCAGAAGTTCTCTACAAGAGAATATTCACGTTGCAGAATTTGTGGTCGTCCACATGCTTATTTAAGAAAATACGGAATTTGCAGAATCTGCTTCCGTGAATTAGCATACAAAGGTCAGATACCAGGCGTTAAGAAGGCAAGCTGGTAAGTAAAAGGAAGGAGGCAGACTGAAAATGACAATGAGTGATCCAATTGCAGATATGCTTACAAGAATTCGTAATGCAAATACTGCTAAACATGATACAGTAGATGTTCCTGCATCTAAAATGAAAGTAGCAATTGCTGAGATCCTTTTAAGAGAGGGTTATATCAAAAAATTTGACATCCTTGAGGATGGTAACTTCAAAACAATCCGTATTGAATTAAAATACGGTGTAGATAAGAATGATAAAGTAATTACTGGTATCAAGAGAATCAGTAAGCCAGGTCTTCGTGTATACGCTGGTGCAGAAGATATGCCTAAGGTATTAGGTGGTCTTGGAATCGCTATCGTTTCCACAAACCAGGGAATCATCACTGACAAGGAAGCTAGAAAGCAGAATGTTGGTGGCGAAGTATTAGCATTCATTTGGTAAGATAAAAATTTATCTGGAAGAATACATTTTTATCTGGTAATATATAGAGAGTGTGTGTTGCATTTTGTATGCGCACGGGAGAAAATGATTTCATTTTCTCCTGCCTGACACGGGCGACGGTATCTTATTAAGTTAGTAAGGTGGATGCACCTGACTATAGAGTAACTAAAAGTTATGTATATCAAATAGGAGGTACGGGCATGTCACGTATAGGAAGAATGCCAATCGCTATTCCAGACGGAGTAACCGTTACAATAGCAGAAAATAACAAAGTGACTGTAAAAGGTCCTAAGGGAACATTAGAGAGAGTGTTACCTGAAGAAATGGAAATTAAAATGGAAGATAACACAGTTGTTGTTTCCAGACCAAACGATTTAAAGAAGATGAAATCTTTACATGGTTTAACAAGAACATTAATCAATAACATGGTAGTAGGTGTTACTGCTGGTTACGAAAAAGTTCTTGAAGTAAACGGTGTTGGTTACAGAGCTCAGAAACAGGGTAACAAGTTAGTATTAGCACTTGGATATTCTCACCCGGTTGAGATGGTAGACCCTGAAGGATTAGAGTCTGTAGTAGATACATCTACAAACAAGATTACAATCAAAGGTATCGATAAAGAAAAAGTTGGCCAATATGCTGCTGAGATCAGAGATAAGAGAAGACCTGAACCATACAAGGGCAAGGGTATTAAGTATGCTGATGAAACAATCAGACGTAAAGTTGGTAAGACTGGTAAGAAATAATTAAGGAGTGTGTGACAATGGTTAGTAAGAAATCCAGAACAGAAGTTCGTGTTAAAAAACACAGAAGAATTCGTAATCACTTGAGCGGAACATCTCAGAGACCACGTTTAGCTGTGTTCAGAAGTAATAATCATATGTATGCTCAGATTATTGACGATACAGTTGGAAAGACATTAGTATCAGCTTCTACAAACCAGAAGGACGTAAAGGCTGAATTAGAGAAGACCAATAACGTTGATGCAGCAGCATATGTAGGAACTGTAATTGCAAAGAAAGCAATCGAGCAGGGAATTAAAGAAGTTGTCTTTGATAGAGGCGGCTATATATATCAGGGTAAAGTACAGGCTTTAGCAGATGCAGCTAGAGAAGCTGGCTTAGTATTCTAGAAGAGGAGGTAAGACACATGAAACATACTATCATTGATGCTAGTAAGTTAGAATTAGAAGAAAAAGTAGTATCAATCAAACGTGTAACTAAAGTTGTTAAAGGTGGTCGTAACTTCCGCTTCACAGCTTTAGTAGTAGTTGGTGACGGTAACGGCCATGTAGGTGCAGGCTTAGGAAAGGCAGCTGAAATCCCAGAAGCAATCCGCAAGGGTAAAGAGGATGCTATGAAGAAGCTTGTAACTGTTGCTATGGACGAGAATAGAAGTATTACACATGACTTCACAGGTAAGTTCGGAAGCGCTTCTGTATTATTAAAGAGAGCTCCAGAAGGTACTGGTATCATCGCAGGCGGTCCAGCACGTAGCGTGTTAGAGCTTGCTGGTGTTAAGAATATCCGTACAAAATCTTTAGGTTCCAGCAACAAGCAGAATGTTGTACTTGCTACAATCGAAGGTTTACGTCAGCTTAAGACACCTGAGGAAGTAGCTAGACTTCGTGGTAAATCTGTAGAAGAAATTCTCGGTTAATCCAGATTCAGGAGGTAATTGAAGATGGCAGATAAATTAAAAATCACATTAGTGAAATCTCCAATCGGTGCTGTTCCAAAGCATAAGAAGACTGTTGTTGCTTTAGGTTTAAAGAAGTTAAACAAGTCAGTTGAAATGCCAGATAACGCAGCCGTTAGAGGTATGGTTCAGCAGGTAAGACATTTAGTCAAAGTAGAAGAAATCTAATCATATAGACAAGGAGGTGTCAGAATGGACTTATCAAATTTAAGACCTGCAGAAGGTTCTACGCAGGGAGATAGATTTAGAAGAGGACGTGGACATGGTTCAGGAAATGGTAAGACTGCAGGTAAGGGTCACAAAGGTCAGAAGGCTCGTTCAGGAGCACCAAGACCAGGATTCGAAGGTGGTCAGATGCCATTATATAGAAGACTTCCTAAGAGAGGTTTCCACAATTACAACACAAAAGAAATCGTTGCAATTAATGTAGACGCTCTTGAAGTATTCGAAAATGATACAGTAGTTTCCATTGAAACATTAAAAGAAGCCGGTATTATTAAGAATCCTAAAGATGGTGTAAAGATCTTAGGTAATGGTGAACTTACTAAGAAGCTTACTGTTCAGGTAAACGCTTACTCTGAAAGCGCAAAAGAAAAGATTGAGGCTCTTGGTGGAAAAGCTGAGGTGATCTAATGCTTAAAACACTGCAGAACATGTTTAAGGTAAAAGATATTAGAAATAAACTTCTATATACTTTTATGATGCTCGTGGTAATAAGAATTGGTTCACAGCTTCCAATTCCAGGTGTAAACAGGACATATTTTGCAGATTGGTTTGATCAGACCAAATCTACTGGTGACGCATTTAGCTTTTTTAATGCGATCACCGGTGGTTCTTTTGAAGATATGTCTATTTTTGCATTAAGCATTACACCATACATCACATCTTCCATCATTATGCAGCTTATGACAATTGTAATTCCAAAATTAGAAGAGTGGCATAAAGATGGTGAGGATGGAAGAAAGAAAATTGCTTCTATCACACGTTATGTAACTGTTATTCTTGCTTTTGTAGAAGCGTTTGCATTTGCAGTTGGTTTCGGTAAAAACGGATTGTTGCAAGAGTACAACTTCTTTAATGTAGCAGTTGCTATTGTAACAATGACAGCAGGTAGTGCAATGCTGATGTGGATTGGTGAGCGAATCACAGAGAAAGGTGTTGGAAACGGTATTTCTATCGTATTGTTAATCAATATTATTTCCCGTTTACCACAGGATATCAGTACATTATTTGAGCAGTTTGTATTTGGTAAAGATATTGGAAAGGCAACAATTGGTATTGCAGCAATCGTAGCTGTTATTTTATTTACAACTGTCTTTGTTATTGTATTGCAGGGCGGTGAAAGAAGAATTCCTGTTCAGTATGCAAAGAAAGCTCAGGGTGGAAGAATGGTAGGTGGACAGAATACCTTCATTCCGTTAAAAGTAAATACAGCCGGCGTTGTGCCAATTATCTTTGCTTCCTCTATTTTCCAGATGCCGATTGTAATCGCTTCACTTATGGGAAAAGGTCAGGGAACTGGAATTGGTTCGCAGATTCTTGCAACAATGAATTCCGGTAACTGGTTCAATCCAAACAAACCTGTATATAGTGTTGGTTTAGTTGTTTACATTATTATGGTTGTTGCTTTTGCATATTTTTATACATCCATAACCTTTAATCCATTAGAGGTTGCAAACAACATTAAAAGACAGAATGGTTGTATTCCAGGTATTCGTTCTGGAAAACCAACATCAGATTACTTGACGAAGATCTTAAATTACATTGTATTCGTAGGTGCTTGCGGATTAATCCTTGTTCAGATTATCCCATTTATCTGTAATGGTGTATTCGGTGCTTCCGTATCCTTCGGTGGTACTTCTTTAATCATTATTGCCAGTGTAATTTTAGAGACAATGAAGCAAATTGAATCTCAGATGCGGGTACGTTATTATAAAGGCTTTTTAAGTGATTAAGCAGGAGCTGTCACAAAATACTTATTGATATGAAATGCGACAGGATTTCATGTACTTATACTAACGTAGTACATGGCCTGTCGCTTTTGAGTATATAGTTTAATATCGTTAGTAGCAGGATTATGTATATGTCGCTAAAGCGACAGAATGAGAGGTAATTATGAAATTAATTATGTTAGGCGCTCCAGGTGCCGGTAAGGGTACACAGGCAAAAAAAATTGCCGCAAAATATGATATTCCGCATATTTCCACAGGTGATATCTTCCGTGCAAATATCAAAGCTGGTACAGAATTAGGTGCAAAAGCTAAGACATATATGGATCAGGGACTTTTAGTACCGGATGAATTGGTAGTTGACCTTGTGATGGACCGTTTTGCTCAGGATGACTGCAAGAATGGATATGTATTAGATGGTTTCCCACGTACAATTCCTCAGGCAGAAGCATTAGATAAAGCATTAGCAGGTGTTGGTGCAAAAATTGACTACGCAATCAATGTAGAGGTGCCAGACGAAAACATTATCAGAAGAATGTCAGGTCGTCGTGCATGCGTAGGCTGTGGTGCAACGTATCATATTGAATATGCACCAACAAAAGTAGAAAATATCTGTGATACATGTGGCAAGGAGTTAATTCTTCGCGATGATGATAAACCGGAGACAGTTGAAAAACGCTTGAAAGTATATCATGATCAGACACAGCCGCTTATCGAGTACTATTCTAAGCAGAACGCTATGGTAGAAGTAGATGGTACACAGGATATGGAAGTTGTATTTGAAGATATCTGCAAGATATTAGATAAATAAAACAGAGGACAAGCGAAATGCAAGCTTTAGTCTTATTTTAAGTGTCGCTAAAGCGACAAGAAATAGAGGTAGATATGGCAGTAACTATTAAGTCTGCTCACGAAATTGAATTGATGCGTGAAGCAGGTAAAATACTGGAATACGTTCATGATGAACTGGAAAAATTTGTCCGTCCGGGAATTTCTACATTAGATATTGACCGTTATGGAGAAGAACTGATTCGCAGTAAAGGCTGCATACCATCATTTTTAAATTATAATGGATATCCGGCATCTATCTGTGTATCTGTAAATGATGAAGTGGTACATGGTATTCCACATAAGGATCATATTTTACAGGAAGGCGATATTGTCAGTCTGGACGCAGGTGTTATTTATAAGGGATATCATTCCGATGCAGCCAGAACATGGGCAGTTGGTGAAGTATCAGCGGAAGCAAAGCAGTTAATGGAAGTTACAAAGCAGTGTTTCTTTGAAGGTATCAAATATGCAAAAGAAGGTTATCATTTGAATGACATTTCTTCTGCGATTGGTGCATATGCAGAAAGCTTTGGTTATGGAGTGGTTCGCGATTTAGTAGGTCATGGTATCGGAAAGAATCTCCATGAGGACCCGCAGATTCCAAACTTCAAGACGAGAAGAAAAGGAATTAAGCTTCAGGCAGGAATGACATTGGCAATTGAACCTATGATTAATCTGGGACGTGCCGATGTATGCTGGTTAGATGATGATTGGACAGTCGTAACAGAAGACGAGTCACTCTCTGCACATTATGAGAATACTGTCCTGATTACGAATGGTGAGCCTGAGATTTTATCACTCACAAAATTGTAAGACAGAGAGTTTCATATTGTCAGAAGGTAATCGATTGATGAATGTCGCGAATGCGACGGAAGAAGAGGAATTTTGATGAAATACATTGGTATGTTAGCAAAGTCCTTATCCGGTCATGATAAAGACAAGGTGTATGTCATAATTGGTGAAGAGGCTGAATATGTATATTTGTCAGACGGAAGACTGCGTATGACAAACAACCCAAAGAAAAAAAAGAAAAAACATATTCAGCTTATTACTAAGGTGACAGCCGGCAATACAGAATGCCATAAGGTATTTGAAGAAATTGCCGATAAAGTTAAGTGTGGAATGCCACTGACAAATGAAGAAATAAAAAGGTTGTGTAAACTTTACAATGCCGGTCAGATGCAGAAGCATCTACATGTTTGATTTATTTTGACAGAAGGAGGTAAGTGAGGATGTCGAAAGCAGATGTTATTGAAATTGAAGGAACCGTAATTGAGAAGCTTCCAAATGCGATGTTCCAGGTTGAGCTTGAAAATGGTCATAAGGTATTGGCACATATCAGCGGGAAATTAAGAATGAACTTTATTCGTATTCTGCCTGGTGATAAGGTTACCATTGAATTATCACCATATGATCTTTCAAAGGGCAGAATTATCTGGCGTGACAAATAGGTATACGTATCAGAGGTGTGTCCTGTTGTACTAAAAGTTGCACAGATGAGAAGGCGCAAACACTATATTTGTTGTTGAAAAATCTGCTTGCATTCTATAGCCGTGTGTGTTATAATTGTCAGCGGACGTTTTTGAAAGGAGGATTTTACCGTGAAGGTTAGATCATCAGTAAAACCGATTTGCGAAAAATGCAAAATCATTAAAAGAAAAGGTAGCATTCGGGTAATCTGCGAGAATCCGAAGCACAAACAGAGACAGGGTTAATGATAACCTGCCGATAGGTTCGCAAATTATTATTTTGGCGGCTGCAGTGGGAACGCTCGGATGAGTTGTTCGTACTGATTAAAATAATAGAGAGATTATCAGGCGGACTTATTTCCGTCGGGTATTACTTTTTGATACCGAGAAGTAGTATTCGGAAAGACTATGCAGCGCATAGTTGGGTGTCGTGCATGTCATTCATACATCAATACCAGATGTGTGGCAGGATGCCTCAATCAATTAGTAACTAGAGGTTGCAGAATACATTTCTGCATCACAGAAAATGGAGGAATAATTACATGGCTCGTATTGCTGGTGTAGATTTACCAAGAGAAAAACGTGTAGAAATTGGTTTAACTTACGTTTATGGAATTGGTAGAGTAAGTTCAAACAAGATTTTAGCAGAAGCTAAAGTAAATCCTGATACAAGAGTAAGAGATCTTACAGATGACGAAGTTAAGGCTATTGCCGAAGTTATCGATAAGCTTGGCATCTTAGTAGAAGGTGATTTAAGAAGAGAAGTCGCTATGAACATCAAGAGATTACAGGAAATCGGATGTTATAGAGGTATTCGTCATAGAAAAGGACTTCCGGTTCGTGGTCAGAAGACTAAGACAAATGCAAGAACCAGAAAAGGTCCAAAGAAAACTGTAGCAAATAAGAAGAAATAATTTAGGAACCCATAAGGGAGGTTAGTTTAGAAAATGGCTAAGAAAGTTGCAAAAAAAGTAACAAAAAAGCGTATTAAGAAAAACGTTGAACGCGGACAGGCACATATTCAGTCCTCATTTAATAATACAATCGTAACATTAACAGATGCAGAAGGAAATGCTTTATCATGGGCAAGTGCTGGTGGTCTTGGATTTAGAGGTTCAAAGAAATCTACTCCTTATGCAGCACAGATGGCAGCTGAAACTGCTACAAAGGCAGCTTTAGTACATGGTTTAAAATCTGTTGAAGTAATGGTTAAAGGACCAGGCTCAGGACGTGAAGCTGCAATTCGTGCACTTCAGGCATGTGGTCTTGAAGTAACAAGTATCACAGATGTGACACCAGTTCCACATAACGGATGTCGTCCACCAAAACGCAGAAGAGTCTAATAGGAGGTATTGAACAGTGGCAGTTAATAGAGTTCCTGTACTTAAAAGATGTAGATCACTTGGCATGGAGCCAATGGTTTTAGGAATTGATAAAAAATCCAATCGTCAGCTTAAGAGAGCAAATAAGAAGATGAGCGAGTATGGTCTTCAGTTAAGAGAGAAGCAGAAAGCAAAATTCATCTATGGTGTATTAGAGAAGCCTTTCCGTAACTACTACGCTAAGGCTGATAGAATGAAGGGTATGACAGGTGAAAACTTAATGATCCTTCTTGAGAGAAGATTAGATAATGTAATCTTCCGTCTTGGTCTTGCTAGAACACGTATGGAAGCTAGACAGATCGTTGACCACAAGCATGTATTAGTAAATGGTAAATGTGTAAACATTCCATCTTACTTAATCAAAGCTGGTGATGTAATCGAAATCAGAGAGAAGAGCAAATCTTGCCAGAGATACAAGGACATCCTTGAGGTAACTGGTGGAAGATTAGTTCCATCCTGGTTAGAAGCAGATCAGGAAAACTTAAAGGGTGTTGTAAAAGAACTCCCTGCAAGAGAGGAAATTGACGTTCCTGTAGACGAAATGCTTATTGTCGAGTTATATTCCAAATAATAAGAGTATTACCCTCACAATAAAAAACCCAAGAAGGAGGGGCTTAGTATGTTCGATTTTAAACCACCAAAAATTGAGATTGCTGAAATCTCTGAAGATAAAAAGTACGGAAGATTTGTTGTGGAACCGCTGGAAAGAGGATATGGAACAACTCTTGGTAATTCTTTAAGAAGAATTATGCTTTCATCTTTACCGGGTATGGCAGTAAGCCAGGTGAAAATTGAAGGTGTGCAGCATGAGTTCAGCTCTATTCCTGGTGTAAAAGAAGATGTTACAGAAATCATCATGAACATCAAGAGTCTGGCGATTAAGAACAACAGTGATTCCACCGAGCCAAAGACCGCCTACATTGAGTTTGAGGGCGAGGGCGTGGTAACAGCTGGAGATATTCAGGTTGATCCGGAAGTTGAAATCTTGAATCCGGATTTAGTTATCGCAACCTTAAACGGCGGAGTAGATTCGAAGCTGTATATGGAATTGACAATGACATGCGGTAGAGGTTATGTAAGTGCTGATAAGAATAAGAACGACGATTTACCAATCGGTGTAATCGCTGTGGATTCTATCTACACACCAGTAGAAAGAGTGAACTTAACAGTACAGAATACCCGTGTTGGTCAGGTTACTGACTTTGATAAGTTGACACTTGATGTCTACACAAACGGAACGTTAGCTCCGGATGAAGTAGTCAGTCTTGCAGCAAAAGTATTAAGTGTTCATTTAAATTTATTCATTGATTTATCTGAAAATGCAAAAACTGCAGAGATTATGATTGAAACGGAAAGCGACGAAAAAGAAAAGGTATTAGATATGAGTATCGACGAATTAGAGTTGTCTGTTCGTTCATATAACTGCTTGAAGAGAGCTGGTATCAATACCGTGGCTGAGTTAATTAACCGTACGCCTGAAGATATGATGAAGGTACGTAACTTAGGACGCAAGTCTTTAGAAGAAGTATTAGCAAAATTAAAAGAACTCGGTTTGGAATTAAATCCTAGCGAGGAATAGAATGTAAATAGTAGATTTATGGAGAGAAAGCATGCTGTCAGTAAGACCGAAGTGCATGGCAGTATGTTCCACAAATGGAGGAAATAAAAAATGGCAAAGTATAGAAAACTTGGTAGAACTTCTGACCAGAGACAGGCTTTAATCAGAAGTCAGGTAACAAGCCTTTTATATCATGGAAAAATTAAGACAACAGAAGCTAAGGCTAAAGAAATCCGTAAGGTAGCTGAAGGCTTAATTGCTTTAGCTGCTAAGGAAGCTGATAACTTTGATACAGTTACAGTAACTGCAAAGGTTGCTCGTAAAGATGCGGAAGGCAAGAGAGTAAAAGAAGTTGTAGATGGTAAGAAAGTTACTGTTTATGATGAAGTACAGAAGGAAATCAAGAAAGATCAGCCTTCCAGATTACATGCCAGAAGACAGATGTTAAAAGTTCTTTACCCTGTAAAGGAAGTTCCATCTGAAAAAGCTGGAAGAAAGAAAAACACAAAAGAAGTAGATTTAGTTGCTAAGTTATTCGATGAAGTTGGACCAAAGTATAAAGACCGTAAGGGTGGTTATACAAGAATCGTTAAGATTGGTCAGCGTAAAGGTGACGGTGCAATGGAAGTTATCCTTGAATTAGTATAATTTCTGTATGTGATTGAGCGCAAAAGCCGGTGAGATTCACCGGCTTTTTCTGTAATATATGTGAGAATGTGCATGTAAGCTTGTGCTTTTCAAATACACTTGACACACACGTAAATCAGAATTTACAACATATTCCATTACCATGCAAAATAGCGAATAAGAGAAAAGAAAGGTGGATTGTATGGGAATTATACAGTCATTGCATTTAGTTCATGAATATATAAGAAGAAATGAAGAAGGAAATGTAGAATCCATCACCAAGGCATTGGATGATGTTGACATTAATATAGAACCGGGACAGTTTGTTGCCATATTAGGGCATAATGGTTCCGGAAAATCCACATTAGCCAAGCACATGAATGCTATTTTGACACCGTCTTATGGAACCATGTGGGTAGATGGAAAAGAGACGGATAAGGATGAACATTTATGGGATGTCAGACAAAGTGCAGGCATGGTATTCCAGAACCCGGATAATCAGATTGTAGCCTCTGTAGTAGAGGAAGATGTAGCATTCGGACCAGAAAATATAGGTGTGCCAACAGATGATATCTGGGTACGCGTGGAAAATAGCCTGAAAGCAGTAGGAATGTACGCGTATCGCGCACATTCACCCAATAAATTATCTGGTGGACAGAAACAGCGCGTAGCCATTGCAGGTGTTATGGCGATGAAGCCAAAGTGTATTATTTTGGATGAAGCCACAGCCATGCTTGACCCAAACGGTAGAAAAGATGTATTGGATGCGGTAAAGGAACTAAATGAAAAAGAAGGCGTAACGATTATACTGATTACTCATTACATGGAAGAAGTAATTTTTGCAGATAATGTATATGTAATGGACAAAGGTCAGGTAGTTATGGAAGGAACGCCACGACAAATTTTTGCTCAAGTAGAGAAATTGCAGGAATATCGTCTTGATGTACCACAGGTGACGCTGCTTGCTCATGAATTACGACAAAGCGGAGTAAAATTACCAGAGTGCATATTGACGAAGGAAGAATTGGTGGATGCGTTATGTCAATTATCATAGATAAAGTAAATTATATATATAACCCAGGGGAAGCCTATGAAAAAGCTGCATTAAAGGATATTAACCTGACCATACAGGATGGCGAATTCATTGGTGTAATAGGCCATACCGGTTCCGGTAAATCCACATTGATCCAGCATTTGAATGGATTAATCAAGTCAACAAGTGGAGCAATTTATTACAATGGGCAGGATATTTACGATAAAGATTATAATATGAAAGACCTGCGAAACAAAGTAGGCGTGGTCTTCCAGTATCCGGAGTACCAGTTGTTTGAGGTAGATGTCTTTCATGATGTTTGTTTTGGACCAAAGAATCAGGGCTTACCGGAAAATGAAGCAGGCTTAAAAGCATTTGAAGCTTTAAAAGCAGTAGGTTTACCGGAGGAATATTATTATCTCTCCCCCTTTGAACTGTCAGGAGGACAAAAACGCCGCGTAGCCATAGCCGGTGTTCTGGCCATGAATCCTGAGGTACTTGTCTTAGATGAGCCAACCGCAGGCTTGGATCCCAAAGGCAGAGATGAAATCTTAGGCTTAATTAGTAAGCTGCACAAGGAAAAAAACATGACAATCGTGCTGGTGTCCCACAGCATGGAAGATGTAGCTGAATATGTAGACCGTATCATTGTGATGAACGATGGTCAGGTACAGTATGATGACACCCCATCAAACGTATTTGTTCATTACAAAGAATTAGAAGCGATGGGACTAGCCGCCCCACAAGTTACCTATGTAATGCAAATGCTGAAGGAACGAGGGTTTTCAGTATCGGCTGACGCAACGACAATTGAGGAAGCGAAGAAGTCTATTTTATCAGCACTCGTGTAGTGACACAAACAATTCTGATAATTTATGGATGTTCATCACTTTTGCAAACACCTATTGATATGTAACACAAGAAAGGATAGCCATACTGCAGATGTATTTGTGGTATGCAAAGGGAATTACATGATACGAGATATCACATTGGGACAATACTATCCCAGCAAATCCATAATTCATAAACTAGATCCAAGAGTAAAGTTAGTCGGCACTCTGCTATACATCATCTCCCTGTTTTTGATAAATAACATCGTAGGATACTTGTTGGCAACCATGTTTCTGGCATGTATTATCAAGGTATCAGAAGTGCCATTCAAGTACATGGTGAAAGGCTTAAAATCTGTTTTTATCATTATCATGATTACTGTTATTTGCAATTTATTTTTCTATGGAGGAGATACCATAGTGGTTCAGTTTGGTGTGATCAAGATAACGATGGAAGGAATCCGGGTAGCCGTATTAATGACCATCCGATTTGTTTACCTTATTATTGGTTCCTCCGTAATGACATTAACAACTACACCGAACCAATTGACAGATGGCTTGGAAAAAGGCTTAAATCCCCTTTCGAAGTTGCATTTTCCGGTGCATGAACTGGCGATGATGATGTCAATTGCATTACGTTTCATACCAATATTAATTGAAGAGACAGATAAGATTATGAAAGCGCAGATGGCAAGAGGAGCCGATTTTGAAACAGGAGGACTGGTTAAAAGGGCAAAGGCAATGTTGCCTCTCTTTGTACCGCTTTTCGTTTCGGCATTTCGCCGGGCAAATGAACTTGCCATGGCAATGGAAGCACGTTGCTATCATGGGGGTGAGGGAAGAACAAAGATGAAGCCCCTTGCATATGTGCGACGAGATGCCAATGCGTATATCATACTTGTGCTATATCTGGTAGCTTTAATCGCAACTAGGTGGTTGCCGGTAGGAATCCTATAGACAGGTGTTTGCTATATAGTCTATAGTGACCCTTTGAGAATGTAGTGGTTGCCGGCGAAAACTCATCACTTCAGATGGGTGTTCCAATTGAAATAACTTCGATTGGATGATCGTAGCGATGAGGGTACGTAATCGTTAGAAGATGATTTGCGGATAATGAAAGTAGCAGGAGAACAAATTGTGAATCGAAAAAGAGTAATGCTTAGAGTGGCATATGATGGCACTCATTATCATGGCTGGCAGGTGCAGCCTAATGCAAATACAATTGAAGCAGAATTAAATCTGCATTTGTCTGAACTGTTAAAGGAAAAAATTCAAGTGATTGGAGCCAGCCGTACGGATGCCGGTGTTCATGCATTGGGCAATGTGGCAGTGTTTGATACCACGGCGCGAATGCCTGGCGAAAAAATTTCCTATGCATTAAACCAGCGATTGCCGGAGGATATTCGAATTCAGGAATCGAAGGAAGTGCCGTTAGATTTTCACCCAAGACATTGCAGCAGTGAAAAGACTTATGAATACCACATATATAATAGTCGTTTTCCAATGCCGATAGGCAGACAGTACCATTATTTTACCTATTATAAAATGGATGTTGATAAAATGCGCGAAGCAGCAGCTTATCTGGTAGGGGAACATGATTTCAAAAGCTTTTGCAGCATTAAGACAGAGGCAGAGACAACAGTAAGACATATTTATGGGATTGAGATTATCCAGCATGGATGCGAGATTATTCTGCGTATACGTGGCGGAGGTTTTCTATATAATATGGTGCGGATTATAGCAGGAACCTTGATGCAGGTGGCACAGGGGTTTTATGAGCCGGCTCATGTGAAGGAAATCTTAGAAGCATGTGATAGAGAGCAGGCAGGTCCTACAGCACCTGCTTGTGGTCTGACGCTTGTGGGGATTGATTTTAAAGAAGAAAAGTAATAAGTTAACACACCGGATTTTGATGGATTTTGTGTGGATAGAATCCGTGAATAATATAATAAATGTGGATAACTCGCAAAAAACCTTGTAATATGGCTAAAAAATTGTTGACACACGCGGGCTTGTGTAATATAATATTTCATGTTGCGGTATCGGTGACGGACACACTGATTAGACAACAGGCGGAAGTACAGCTTTCGTAGCATTGGTGGAAGAAAACATCAATTTAAGTCCGTAGCATGCGGCAGATGTGGAGTTTGTACATACCAAGCCCCGGTAGTGCAAGGGAAGCATATAAAATAAGAATAAGAAGCACATAACAGTGCAGATGTTTTGATATTTTTTAAGGAGGAAAACCAATGAAGACATTTATGGCTAGTCCATCTACAATCGAAAGAAAATGGTATGTAGTTGACGCTACAGGATATACATTAGGTCGTTTATCATCTGAAATTGCAAAGGTATTAAGAGGTAAGAACAAACCTACTTACACACCACACATCGATACAGGTGATTATGTAATCGTTGTGAATGCAGATAAGATTAAAGTAACAGGTAAGAAGTTAGATCAGAAGATTTATTATCATCACTCAGACTACGTTGGTGGTATGAAAGAGACTACTTTAAAAGAAATGTTAGCTAAGAAGCCAGAAAGAGTTATCGAGCTTGCAGTTAAAGGTATGCTTCCAAAGGGACCATTAGGTAGACAGATGATTAAGAAGCTTCATGTATACGCAGGCCCAGAACATGAGCAGGCAGCACAGAAGCCAGAAGAATTAAAGTTCTAATTTGGGATAAGGAGGTATATTACAGTGGCTAATACAACAAAGTTCTATGGAACAGGTAGAAGAAAAAGTTCAATCGCTAGAGTATATTTAGTACCAGGTAATGGTAATATTACAATCAATAAGAGAAACATTGATGAGTATTTTGGTTTAGAAACCTTAAAGGTTATCGTTCGTCAGCCATTAAAGGCTACAGAAACACTTGAAAAATATGATGTTTTAGTAAACGTACACGGTGGTGGTTACACAGGTCAGGCTGGTGCTATCCGTCACGGTATCGCTAGAGCATTATTGAAAGTAGATGCTGAGTACAGACCAGTTCTTAAGAAAGCAGGCTTCTTAACAAGAGATCCTCGTATGAAGGAAAGAAAGAAGTACGGTTTAAAAGCAGCTCGTCGTGCACCACAGTTCTCAAAGAGATAATCTTTCGGAAACGAAGATATCAAGAAAAGCCCATTTTACAAGGGTTACAGAAGTTGTGGAAAGTTGTCAGATGTGTTGGAATTTACATCGAATGCAACACATATGCAACAGGTATGCAACAAAGATTATGATATGTATAGGACATTTTTCAGTAGAAATACTGGGGAATGTCCTTTCTTAATTTAAATCTTATTAATCGCATCTACAAGCTCCTTTATATCAAAGTGTGTGTATACTTTCTCAGTTAATGTCATAGCACCAGAGTGCCCCACAATCTTCTTGATAATTGTCTGATTCACACCGGCTTCCGCTAACATTGAAATGCAGGTATGCCTACAACAGTGCGGTGTACGATTAATATTTAGCTGTTCCATTAAAGGTTTGAAATAGCTATCGTAGTAGTTTCGGTATAGGAAATGATTTCCGTCCTCTGTGTGAAGTAGATATTCACATTCCGGACAGGATTCATACCAGTTTTTGTAGTATGGCAGAAGCTTATCTGCTATTGGAACCTTTCGAATACCATTTTCTGTTTTACTACAGATAACATCAAAATACTGTTCTTCCAAATGAACATTTTCTTTTTTTAAATCCAGCAATTCTGAAACTCGAACTCCACTGTATAGAAGCATTAATACAATCTGATAATATTTATCTTCTTTTTGCTCCCAAATCATATCAATTTCGTTCTTTTCAAACTTGTTTCTGTCGTATTTGTTAGGATTACGATCCTTATACTGAGTGACATCCACGTAGCTGGAATAGTCTTTGTTGCAAATATCATTCTTCAAGGCATAGTCATATAGCTGATTGAATAACACTTTGATTTTCTTTAGTGTTGGGAAATTCTTGCCACATGTATCAATGACAGTTTGTAAATCAACTAGCTTAATATCCTTGAATACTTTGCTGTAAAGGGATTCACATGCCTTATAAGATGCAGAGTATCCTTTTACATTAGATTCAGAAATAGTTGGAAACTTACGCTTTGACCATTCTTCATATACATCTGAAAAGGTCATCTTTGCAGCCTTGGTGTCAAATGGATTATTATTGTATTCTGCAAGCATCTGCAAGGCTTCTGCTTTTGTAGCTGCATATCCAATTGTAATCATATCCTGAACCTGTTTGTCTTTTTCCTTATCATAGTGCCAGCCTATCGTTTTTCGCACTTGATAAGGTCTTCTTCTTTTGCCGGAAAGTTTAACAACGCTTCCGTATCCGTTGGGTAACTTCATAAGCACCATCCTTTCGCTATTTACTAGAAAGCTGATAGCAAGCGGATAAAATGATTATTATTCGTGGGTTACCTTTGTTACACTTGGGCGAATTGTTTTCCAAATCTCATAATTGTCTTGAGTCTGGCTGCCAGAAGCAAGTAATTCTTTCATTGCCTGCCAGTCTTTTAGAAACTGAATGAGACTTTTGTTGGAAAAGAACATTCCGGGTTTTCCATCAATGTCTCTAATAGACACATCAAACACTTCATCAATCGCAAAAAGTAATGGTAATACGTCTCCATCAGCTTCAATATCAAATTCTACCAATGAATTTACATTGACATTTAGTGCTTCTGCTATCTTTCTTAGTTGTTCTGGTTTAGGAATGTTTTTTCCAAGTTCATACTTACGGATTGCAACCTCATGTATTCCGCAAGCTTCGCCAAGTTCTTTCTGAGTTAATCCACGAAATGTTCGAATTAACTTAATCTTTTTACCTGTATTCATTGCATCAACCTCCTGTAATTGTAAATTTAACATACTAATATCTATTAGTCAACATTAAATTATAAACTATTGACAGAGCAAATAAAGGTCTGTATAATACAAAATATAACAGAGCAAGAAATGCTCTATAAAAAAGAGGAGGTGGTAGAGATGCCAGAAGTTATTTACAAGGTTGATTTACCAGCCTTTACAGGAAGAAATGTACCAATAAAGGAAATTGCAAGTGCAATAGGGAAGGATGCACAGTATGTAAGGCTGGGATTACAACAAGGAATACTCAAATTCGGAGCAGCAATAAAAGTGGGAAATTCAAATGAATATAGCTATTATTGCCCTGATAAGAGAGTATGGGAAGAAACAGGTTATTTTAATGAAGAAGCAGTTTGACAAGGAGGAAGTTTATGAATGAACAGCAGAATGTAGAATTGAAACTTATCCATATGGAGGATGTGGTTTCAAAAGAAGTGGAGTGGTTATGGTATCCATATATACCTTATGGAAAGATAACCATAATTGAAGGAGATCCGGGAGAAGGAAAGACAACACTTGTATTGATGTTGGCGGCAGCCCTTAGCAGGGGCTTGCCACTTCCCTGCGATGATGATAAAGCATATGAGCCAATTCATATTATTTATCAGACAGCAGAAGATGGTATTGATGATACTGTAAAGCCTAGATTAGAAAGGGCAGGGGCAGACTGCTCCATGATACGTGTTATTGACGAAACGGAAAAAGAGTTATGTATGACAGATGACCGGCTTGAGAAAGCAATCGTTGAAACAGGAGCAAGATTGATTATTCTTGATCCAATACAGGCTTATATCGGAGCAAAGGTTGACATGCACAGAGCCAATGAAATACGACCGGTATTAAAACACTTAGGAATGATTGCAGAAAAATATAATTGTGCAGTTATCCTTATCGGTCATATGAATAAAGCATCTGGTAGCAAATCAACTTACCGAGGATTAGGCTCCATTGATATTCAGGCAACAGCAAGAAGCGTGTTATTAGTAGCAAGGCTTCGGGATAAACCAAACATTCGAATCATGGCACACGATAAATCGTCATTAGCTCCAACAGGAGATGCCATCGGTTTTGAAATGACCGAAGATAGAGGAATGGTTTGTATCGGTCCTTATGACATTACCATTGATGAATTGCTGATGGGGAATGAAGGACGAGGTAAAAAGAAACTTGATATTGCAGAAAACTTTATCAAAGAGTTCTTTGGCTTATCGAAGGAGATTGCATCTAATGATATTTTACAGGAAGCAGCGAAAAGAGGAATTAAAAGAAATACTCTTTTATCTGCTAAAAAGAAACTGGGAATTACTTCAGGAAAAAGTAAGTTAGATGATGGAACAAGTTTTTGGACATGGATTATGCCAGATGAAAGAGTTTAATAATCCGAATGTTTGGAAAAGCAGATTCTAAATTCTT
The DNA here is from genome assembly GCA_045125095.1 of Lachnospiraceae bacterium. Classification (GTDB taxonomy): domain Bacteria; phylum Bacillota; class Clostridia; order Lachnospirales; family Lachnospiraceae; genus JBGVMW01. The sequence continues at coordinate 4,327 of JBGVMW010000156.1, read as the reverse complement.
ATAAGAGTTTAGAGTCTGTATTTCTTAAAAGAACAGATTATTAAACTCTTGGTAGTTGTAACAGTTAATATTGAAACCCTCGGAGAGCCACCGCAGATTTGGCTTGCCAAAACTGCTAGGGGGTTATCATCTGTGGCAGAGCCAAGATGATAAGCATGTGCTCCGAGAGAAATTTTTACAGATAAGAGAGGAGATTTGCTTATGGGAAATACGTCGTATACAGCACACATTAGCAACAAGAAAAGTGCTATTACAAGTAAGAGTAAATTGCTTGGAGTGACAAAACACAATTTAAGAAAGTACAAATCAGATGATTATAGTAAAGATAATATTATAGTTTTGCGAGGAACAGATGATTTGCTTCAGGATGTGAAGAATGTTTATCATCAGGAATTTGATGAAGTGATAAAAGAATACAATGAAAAACAAAAGAGGGCAGAACGAAAGATTGATGATTATTTTGAACATGTGGCAAATCTGGAACAGGATATGGCTGTTGAAATCATTTTCCAATGTGGAGATAAAGAGTTTTGGCAGGCACATGATGATGTTAAGGACAAAATGTATTATGTGTATAGTTTTCTGATTGGAAAGCTGGAGGAACTGTTGCCGGAATTTAAAATTGCAAATGCAGTAATTCATTTTGATGAAGCAAGCCCACATGTACATGTGGTAGGAGTTCCAGTGTGGGAAGGGGCTAAGAGAGGACTTAGGAAGAAGGTTTCAAAGAGGAATGTATTCACACCTGAAACGCTATCTGTAATTTTACAGGATAAATTACGAGAGGAAGCTGGGATGTGCTTTAGATATCATACAAATGAAGATTTATCAGAAAAAAGTATTGGAAGAAATCATGATTTATCCGTAACAGAATATAAAGTAGCAAAAGAAACAGAGCATCTGGAGCAGCTACAGGAACAGGTGCATGATGCGGATATTGAGTTGCTTGCTTCACAAATTGCTTATAAGGAATTGGAGCGTAGACAGACTAAGGAACTAAATGAGAAAACAGATGCCATTGTTAAGAAAAATGAGGCTATGGAACAAGAATATACGGATAAGAAGGAAAAGCTGGAATCAGAGATTTCATATCTTGAGAGTAAGAGGAATATTGAGAAGTCATTGTCAGATATGGATAAGAGAGAATCGCAGCGTATATCCAATGAATTGGAAGGAAAACGGTTAGAACTTCAATCTGTAAATCAAGAGATTGAATATACCACAGATATGGCAAAAGAAGCGGTAGTGTTGCTTGAAAGAATCAAAGCATTTGTCTCATCATTCAGATTATTTGCACCTACCATTGAAGAATATGCTAATCAGGTGGAAGCAGATAAAACAATTGATGCCGGAAATTCATTTCGTGGAATCTTGTATGAAATTGGAAAGTTGCTAGAGGCATTTAAAGAACTGATAAAAGAGGGATTGTGTTGGTTCCCAAGGCTTATGAGATGGAAAACTTCAAAAGGAGAGGTAGCACCGGTATTTGGAGATGCAAGGGATGGATATAGCTATACATCACTTGGATATATGAATGTGGAAACTAAAGAAATGTACTCAAAGGATGAAATACAATATGAGATTAAATCTTATAATCGAACTGGAACTGTGGAGCAGATGGATGCGAATGTCGAAGCTATGGCGAGGGATTTGCAGGAGATATTGAGGATAAGTGCGGAACAGAAGAGATTATGGGATGTGTATGAGGGGAGGTAAAAATATTGGCAGTTAGAATATTTATTTCTAGCTGCCAATACAATATTGTTTAGAATGGACTGTCTCAGATAGTGTGATTTATATTATAGATTCCTTTCCAAAGCATATCGCGACCAGAATAATTCCAATAACGGATATCTTGCTCTATAAACAACCATTTTAAGGTTTTTATTATGAGATCACATGGAAATCCAGATTTGAATGATATGGAATTGAGTGGTTCTAGGTCAATATAAGAACAAGAGTAGATTGCATTCAATGCCACATATAAATATTCATATTTTTTAGGATCTTCATTATATTTTTCTTTTAAATCATTTAGGATGTCATCATGTGTGGGATAATCACGACGACGACCAGTAGGATTGAAATTAATGCCTTCAACGCATACAACAAAGTCAAAACCGTTATGTAAAAATGCAGGACGTCTAAGATAAATTCTTCGTTGGTCATTTAATGTTTCTACATAATATGTATATTTTGAAGCAAGTTCATTTTTACCTTCTCCGGGTAATTCTTTTGCTAATTCATTAACAACTTTCATTCGTATGTCATTGCGGGAACCAATATTATCAATGTGTAAATTGAGTTCATAACGTGGCATTTTATTCTACCTCCTTAAAAAATTCACTGATCTGAACACCAAGTACATTTGCAATCTGATTGAGTACGGATATCGAAAGACTCTTATCACATCCAGCAGCTTCGATTTTGGAGAGATAGCTGATGCTGATTTTAGCCCGTTCAGCAAGTTGCACCTGTGTTAATTTAGCTTGTTCTCTGTAATTTTTTATATTAGCGCCTATAACACGATATAGGTCTGTATCATTTTCGAAATGCATATCAATACCTCTTTCACTATTTGTGAATATTATCGCATGAGATACATAACATATAAATTCACTTATAGTGAAAGAAAACTACTATAGATTTTTGTATGAAATTGAGTTACAATGTAGAAATCAATAAAAAAGAAGGAGGAATGTCTTATAAGTTTACAACCAAATAATTTTAAGCTTGAACCAACAACAGTCTGGTCGTTTCCAGACAGAGGCAGTTGGGCAACACATTCAGGAAAGTATCGAGGAAATTGGTCGCCATATGTACCAAGAAATCTGATACTTCGTTATTCTAATCCCGGTGATTGGGTCTTAGATCAATTTATGGGTAGTGGAACAACCTTGGTAGAGGCAAAGCTACTCAATCGTCATGCGGTAGGTGTTGACATCAATCCGCAATCTGTTTCAATATCTGAAACAAATTTACAATTCCAATGTGAAACAAATTCAAAAATTTTTACACGAAATGGAAATGCTACAGATTTGCATTTTATAAAAGATAGTCGCATTGATTTTATTTGTACGCATCCGCCATATTCGAATATCATCAAATATAGTAAAGGAATAGAAGGGGACATTTCTTTGTTAGGTATGGAGGCATTTTTAGATGAGATGCTGAAGGTGGCGAATGAAGCATATCGTGTTTTGAAGAAAGGAAAAATGTGTGCAGTAATGATTGGGGATGTAAGAAAATACGGGAAGGTAATTCCGTTAGGGTTTCGTATGATGGAATGCTTTTTACAGGCAGGATTTACGAATAAAGAAATTATAATTAAAGAACAGCATAATTGTCGTTCGACTGATTATTGGGAGAAACAAAACAATAATTTCCTGCTTCTGGCACATGAGTATATATTTGTGTTTCAGAAGTAAGATAATTCACAAAAAGTGAAAGTTTTGGTTGTTATTTCATATGTTTGCAAGTATAATAGACATGTAAAAGATTGTCCTTTGCGGACGTAGAGAAGAGGAATCAAAATGAGTAATTCAAGTGTCGCTCCATTTGTGAAATGGGCTGGCGGTAAGCGTCAGTTGATTCCACAAATAAAGGAAAGAATGCCTGAAAAATATAATAATTATTATGAGCCATTTGTGGGTGGCGGTGCAGTTACATTCGAATTGCTACCTGCAAATGCTCTGATAAATGATATAAATAAAGCATTGATAAATGCTTACAAGCAAATATGTAACGCACCAGAAGCATTCCTGAAGGCTGTGAGCAAGCTTGATACGGAAATGTGGGAAGATGGCAAGGAATATTATTATTCTCTAAGAGAGCATTACAATGACAAGCTGATGAAAGCGGAGTATGATGTGGAGTTGGCAGCATTGTTTGTATTTAACAATAAGCATTGTTTTAATGGTTTGTATCGGGTAAATGGCAAAGGATTATTTAATGTTCCGTATAACAATAGTCGTAGGGCTTCAGTAGATGAAGAGGTTATTATGGCTACTTCAAAGTATTTGCAGGGAGTAACCATTATAGATGGTGATTTTGAATTTGCTTGTAAGGTTGCAAAGAAGGGAGATTTTATATTTCTGGATAGTCCATATGCTCCATTGAATCCTACTTCGTTTGAGTCATATACAAAAGAGGGATTTGATATAGAAAGTCACAAGCGATTAGCAAAGCTTTATGATGAACTGACAGATAGAGGTTGCTATTGTATGCTCACAAACCATAATACAGACTTGATAAATGAGCTGTATGGTAACAAAGGCTATAAAATAGATGTTGTAAGTGTAAAACGTATGATTAATTCAGATGCATC
>JBGVMW010000155.1:0-9161 GCA_045125095.1 Lachnospiraceae bacterium | reverse complement strand
TGTAATTTGCATACAGCTGCTCTAACTTATTTTTATCTTCTTCGCTATCTAACATAGCAAGATATATTTCTAACATCTTATTTCCCTTCCATCTCATATCAGGAAAATGTCCAGCCTTATATCAATGAACAAAAAAATGCCTTTCATTTATATAACTGTTTATTCCTCGATAATCTGACGTCTTTTTCATAACAATTTATTCTTTTCCGCGTTCATTGTACAACTTTATAACAAAACAGTCAACACACTTGGCATAATTGGCCATTTGGAAGCATCTGCAAGGAAAATTGTAACCAGAGGCATACAGGGCAATTTTATCTTCTACCTCATCACCGGCACAATAAACGGATACTCTCCGCCTTCCTTTTCAACCAGTTCAAAGGAAATCCCATACACAGCCTGCAATATATCCGGCTGCAGCACTTCTTCTTTTTTCCCTTGCTTATATATCTCCCCCTGCCGCATCAATATAATATCCGTACAATAGGAAGCCGCCATATTCAAATCATGCAAAATGGCAATGACTGTCACTCCACGTTCTATCTGCAATTTTGCAAAGGTGTTCATAAGTTCCACCTGATGCTTGATATCCAGACTGGAAATTGGTTCGTCAAGCAGAATAAAATCCGTCTCCTGTGCAATCGTTCTGGCAATCAGCACACGCTGCCTTTCACCACCACTTAAGCTTGTTATGATTCTATCCTTCAAATGCATGCAATTGGCATATTCCATGGCTTCCTCAATCCGCTGTTTATCTTTATCTGATAAGGATTCAAATTTTGATTTGTGAGGGGTACGCCCCATCGCCACAATATCATATACAGTAAACTCTGCATCTACCTGGGTATTTTGTGGCAGAAATGCGATATTTTTTGCTATTTGCTTTCTGGATAGCTTGGCTATGTTAGTTTCATCATAAAAAATCCTGCCATCATCACTTTTTAGAAGATGCAGCAGTTGTCTGGCAAATGAAGTCTTACCGGAACCATTTGGTCCTAAAATACCAATAAATCTTCCCTTGGTAAACTGTGTGCTTATCCGGTTCGTAATGGGATGCGTGGCAGAATCCGGCTTCCAGTATAGATTTTCCACTGTTATTTCATTCATGTATTCCTCTCATTCTGCTACATTTGCAGCACTTCAACCAATATACTATACTTTCTTCCTTCGATTTCTAAATAACAAATACAAGAAAAATGGTGCCCCAAACAACGCCGTAACCACTCCCACCGGAATTTCCGTAGGTGCCGCTACTGTTCTTGCAATGGTATCGCAAAATACGGTAAACATTGCACCGGAAACCATGCTAAAAGGAATCAGATACCTGTAATCCACACCGAAAATAATTCGCACACAATGCGGAACAACCAAGCCCACGAAGCCTACTACACCACTAACCGATACTGCAGCAGCTACTAATAGGGATGATGTGACAATTATAATAATTCGCACACGTTTAATGGATACCCCTAAACTTTTCGCATTATCTTCTCCTGTCAACATCAAATTCAATTCCTGGGCAAATATCCACAATATCAAGCTTCCTATCAACAAAAATACACCCATAAATTTTACTTTATCCCATGATGCTGCATTAAAGCTTCCTAATGTCCACATATACACTCTTTCTAAACTGCCTCGATTAAATGTGATAATCAATGAGATAATCGAACTGAGTAGCGTACTAATTGCTGTTCCAGCCAGCAACATATTTGTCATGGATGGAATCCCTCCCATATAGGACACCTGATAAATGCAAACTACCGTAAGCAATGCGCATAGAAAAGCAGCTGCCCCGATGCTACCAAGACCAGCCAGTTCGATTTCCACACCGAACATCATGGCAACGGTAGCACCCAGAGCAGCTCCTGAACTTACGCCAAGTACATATGGGTCTGCCAGAGGGTTTCTGAAAATCCCCTGAAATGCTGCACCCACTACTCCTAAAGCACCGCCTGCCAAAGCGGATAATATGACTCTTGGCAAACGTACTTCCCATATAATTGTTTCATACACACCAGATATCCCAGAAGCATCTACCATATTTTTCAATATAGGAATCTTGTTCAGAATCAGCACCAAACTGTCTTCTGCACTCAGATTTGCCGTCCCTACTGATGATGCATATACAACAACTGCACCTAGTAGCAGTGGCAGCAGAATACTACCCATATATACTTTACGTTTTTTCATTGTATTTTAAAATGCCTCCGGATAAAAAATCTTAGCCATAGTTTCTATTGCTTCTGCATTGCGATATCCCTGTCTGTCTAATGTATTACCGTCAATGCCATATACCTTTCCTTCTTTTACAGCAGTCAGATTCTGATAGGCTTCACCTGCCAAAAAACTATCTTTACTATCCTCATCTATTAAAATGATAGATGGATCTGCTTCTAAAAGAGCTTCCAACGAATAGCTCCATCCTGTGCCATCCTTTGCAATATTATCACCACCTGCTATGGTAATCATCTCATGGATAAACGTTTCTCCTGTGGCAGTATACTCACCACCTTCACCAAAAGATACCACATAATATACAGTTGGCTTTTCTAACCCTGTCACTTTATCTGTGACAGTTTGAATTTTTTCCTTCATATCACTTACCATGCGTTCTGCTTCTGCTTCACAGTTCACCAAATCGCCTAGTGTTTTAATCATATCATATACACCTTCAAAAGAAGTTTCCTCATACAGAACCTGAACCGGTATGCCTGCACTTGTAAGTTTTGTTTCTGTATCTTCTGTAAAATGTGTAGAAGCTAGCACCACATCTGGTTGCAACGAAATCATTTTTTCAATATCCGGCGTATAAAGGGAACCGATAGATTCTAACTCTAAACACTGCTCCGGATAATCACAATAATCCGTTCTTGCAATCAACTTATCTCCTGCACCCATTTCATACAGTATTTCTGTAATGTTTGGTGCCACTGAAATAATTTTTTCCGGATTTTCCGGTATCTCAGCTTCTGAAGCAGTGGTTGCCGCTACATCTTCTGCCTGCTCTGACGCATCAGAATCAGTGGTTGGCTGCTTCGTTGCATCCGTTGTCGTTGTTACATTTTCAGAAGTATTACCTGTCTCATTTACTCCTGAATCCCCCTTACAAGCTGTCAACAGCAACATCATCATAACAGTCAATGCAAGGACAGTAAATTTGTTTTTCATAAGTTTCATTTTATTCTCCTTCTTTCCATTTCGCCTCAACAAAATAAGAAATTGTATTGTGGCAGGTCTCCTGACTTATGACGGAATAAGAAAGCACACCTTCTCAGTCAATTGCGACCAATGGTGTTTTTCTGATGTAACACCCGCTATTTGCGATGTTTTATTTGTTCAGAAAAATCTTGCTATGCTGAGACATAGGGACATAGCAATCTGCTTTCGTTTTTCAATTACAGTAGTAGAGGCTGTCCCGGATTCGCACCGGGTTCCCTATTAAACATAAATGTACCACGGGAAAAACTATAGCATATTTCAATTAGCTTGGCAACTGTTGTTTCACACAATACAAAAGCACGGAAGCCACAATCCACATTGCAGCTTCCGTGCCATGATATCTCACATATGTAATCCACTTGCCACCACTAGGGTGCCAATCACCCCATTTATTCCTTACACTTCGGCAACGCCAACGTTCCAGTCCTTGCCATTTCCACCACACCATATGGTGCTAACATCTGAATCAGCAGTTCAATCTTCTCCGGTGTATCACATAACTGGATAAACAAGGCAGAAGATGACATATCCAATACGTTTGCATTCAACACATTACAGATTTCAATGATATCACTGCGGTTGTCCTTTGTGTATCTCACTTTAATCATCATCAGCTCTCTGCTGATACTGTTTGCCTCCGTAAATGTCTTTACCTTAATAATGTCAATCTTTTTGTTGAGCTGCTTTTCAATCTGCTCCATGGTATGCTCGTCACCTGAGGATACAATGGTCATGACAGATACATCCTTGTTGTCTGTTTCGCCAACAGCAAGACTGTCGATATTATAACATCTGCGAGAGAAAAGACCTGCTACCTTCCACAGAACACCGGCTCTGTTTTCTACCTGTACAGAAAATATCTTTTTCATTGTATTCACCTCCTACACCAAATCAAACTCATCAATGACACATTCCATAAATGCAGCACCGTCTATACTTAAAAACTCTTCAATTTTTTCTTCCATATTTTCCATATTTTCCAGACGAATATATGGCATATCATAAGCCGAAGCAATTTTCTCTAAATTCGGACTTCCGTCTAAGGATACTCCACTGTAACGGTCATCATAAGTAAAATGCTGATACTGTCTTACCATTCCAAGGTAATGATTTACCATTACTACAACTTTTACAGGCATATTATGTTGGCGCATGGTCGCCAATTCCATCATAGACATCTGGAAAGAACCATCACCACATACTGCAATAACCTGTTTATTTTTATCGGCTGCCTTTGCACCCATTGCTGCCGGAATGGAATATCCCATCGTTCCCATACCACCGCTTGTCAGGAAATGCCCCTGCTTCATCACGTAATAGTTGCAGGACCAAATCTGGTTCTGTCCTACGTCTGCAACATACACACCATCATCTTCCATCTTTTCAGATAATGTTCGTACAAATGCTGCCGGATCTACCACACCATCCTTTGGATTGCGCACCTTCGCTAATTCCTTTTTCCATGCCTCTAACTCCGCATGCCATTCACTGTAATCTGCTTCAAATTCAAATTCTTTAAAATCATGTAAAATATGCTTCAAATCACCAACGATTGGAATGGAGAATTCCATGTTTTTGCCAATTTCTGCCGGATCCACATCAATATGTACAACCGTTGTATTTTCCGTTACTAAATCAGGTTGGGAAATTGCGCGATCTGCGACTCTCGCACCCATCATAATGATTAAATCACTTTCATTCATGGCTTTGTTAGCATATGCTTTCCCGTTATTTCCCACCATGCCATAATACATTGGGTGGTCGTTTGGAATCATACCAATTCCCATCATTGTGGTGACTACCGGAATGCTGTGCTTTTCTGCAAATTTGCACACTGCCTTCTCCGCACCACTTAGTAATACGCCACCACCAGCACAAATAATTGGACGTTTCGCTTCCTCTAAGGCTTTTACCACCTTGCGAATCTGCATGGTATGACCTTTGACAGTTGGTTTATAACCGCGGATAGCTACTGCCTCCGGATAAGCAAACTCCAGCATCTGCATCTGCACATCAAATGGAATATCAATAAGAACCGGGCCTTTTCTTCCTGTTGAAGCAATGTAAAATGCTTCTTTGAATACCCTTGGAATATCCTTTGCATCTTTTACTAAATAACTGTATTTCACAAAAGATTCAACCGCTCCTGTAATATCCGCTTCCTGAAACACATCACTTCCGATTAAATCTGAACGCACCTGTCCAGTGATTGCTACCAACGGAATGCTATCCATATAAGCAGTTGCAATACCGGTAATTAGGTTCGTTGCACCTGGACCAGAGGTTGCCACACAGACACCTGTTTTGCCTGTTACACGGGCATATCCGCTTGCTGCATGTCCTGCATTCTGCTCTGTACGAACTAATACCTGCTGAATTTTAGAATCATAGATGCTGTCAAAAAATGGGCATATTGCCACGCCCGGATAACCAAATACTACCGGCACCCCTTCCTCCTCCAAGCATCTCACCATTGCTTCTGCTCCTGTTATTTTATCTGCCAAGATTTCCACTCTCCTCTTTGATTAATTTTCTCAATAAGTATAACGATTCACACACCGTTCTCTGTCGCACTGCCATGCGATCGCCCTTGAACTGACAACGCTTAACAGCACCGTGTCCATTTACATAGACTGCAATATAAACAAGACCAACCGGCTTCTCTGCTGTTCCACCATCCGGACCGGCAATACCTGTGACGGCTATGGCAGCAGAGGCATGTGTACGATGTGCCGCACCTTCCACCATTTCTCTGGCTGTTTCCGGGCTGACTGCACCATACGTCTGCAATGTTTCTTCCTTTACGCCAATCAGCTCCATTTTTGCCTCATTTGCATAGGTTACAAAGCTTCCATAAAACACATCGGAAACGCCTGCCACATTTACCATACGTCCGGCAATCAATCCTCCGGTGCAGGATTCTGCCGTCGTTAATGTCAAATGACGTTTTTTCAGTAACTTAGCGACGGAATCCTCTAAGGTTACATCTGCTTTTGTTGCAAATATATGGTCGTTAAATCGTGCTTTTATCTGCTTTATTGCTTTTTTCACAATTGCTTTTGCTGTTTTTTTATCTTCTGCCTCCGCAGTCAGATAACAATGAACTTCTCCTACCAGGACCTGAATATTAACGGATAACTTACTTGTCACATCCACTAAGCGTTGCAAATCCCCTACAATCTTTTCCTCCTCTAAGCCTGCAATTTTGACAACTCTCTGGTAGCAAACCTTTTCCATCTATTTTGTCTCCTTTAATACGTCAATATTTTTTGCAATATAATCAATTAAAGACACTACCGTTAAAATGGTAGCTGCTACTATCAAAATCACTTCTACATACTGAACTATCACATTCTTCACATTAAGTATCAGCACGATAATCATTGCCATCTGGACAACCGTTTTTACCTTGCCCCACATGCTTGCAGCAATTACAACGCCATTATCAGAAGCTATCAGACGAAAACCACTGATAATAAATTCACGGCTGATAATAATAATCACTACCCAGGAAGCCAAACGTCCCATTTCCACTAAACAAATCATAGCAGAGCAGACAAGTAATTTGTCTGCCAATGGGTCCATAAATTTTCCAAAATTCGTTACCAGATTGTATTTTCTAGCAATCTGTCCATCTAGCATATCTGTTAAACTTGCAATGCAAAACAATGATAATGCAATATATTTGGTATACACACCAGCCACATCCACCAGCATAAAAAATACAAAAAATGGTATCATTATCACGCGCAGAATGGTCAGTTTGTTTGGTAAATTCATTTCCATAATCCTTCTCCTTACACCATCTCACCAATGAGATCATATTCATATGCACCTGTGACTTTTACACGAACAAAATCGCCAGTCATCAGTTCTTCTTCACCATTCAGGAATAGATATCCGTCAATATCCGGCGCATCCATGTAGGTTCTGGTAACGTAAGCATTTTCATCTGCCACCTTTCCTTCTACCATAACAAGAAGCTCCCTGCCTATATGGGTTTCTGCTTTGTCGAAGGCAACCTCCTGCTGAAGCTCCATGATTTCATCACGGCGGTCTTCTTTCACAGATTGTTCTACTTGATTCTCCATCTGTGCTGCCGGCGTGTCCTCCTCTTGTGAATATGCAAATACACCTAATCTATCAAATTCCATGGCATCCACGAATTCCATCAATTCCTCATGCTGCTGCTGTGTTTCTCCCGGAAAACCGCTGATTAACGTGGTTCTAAGTGCAATATCCGGAATTTCACGACGAAGCTTCTCAATGATAGCGGTCAATTCTGCTTTTGTGGTTCTTCTTCCCATTCGTTTGAGAATTTCATCATTGCAATGCTGTATTGGCAAATCCAAATAATGGCATATTTTTTCTTCTTCTTTCATTACTTGAATTAATTCGTCCGTAATTTCCTCCGGGTAACAATATTGTATACGAATCCAATAAATTTCTGGAATTTTACACAATTCCCTCAATAACTTCGGGAATGCTTTTTCCCCATACAAATCCTTGCCATACATAGTTGTTTCCTGTGCTACCAGAATTAATTCCTTCACACCCTGAGCCGCCAAATCTTTTGCCTCTGCAACCAGTTCTTCCATCGGAACGCTGCGGTAATTGCCACGAACCTTTGGAATAATACAATATGTGCAATGCTTGTCGCAGCCTTCTGCAATCTTTAAATGTGCATAATGTCCGCCCGTGGTCACATAACGTTTACCAGTAAGTTTTGGCAATCCTTCCATAGGCTTCATATCCAGAATATGTTCTCCCTGTAATGCCTTTTTAATGGCATCCTCAATCGCATCAATGCTGTTTGTCCCGATGATGCCATCCACTTCATCGATTTCATCCTGTATCTCCTGCTGATAGCGCTGTGCCATACAACCGGATACAATTAACGCTTTGCAACTTCCATTTTTCTTATATTCTGCCATCTCTAAGATAGTATTCACACTCTCTTCCTTGGCATCATTGATAAAGCAGCAGGTATTGACAACAATTACCTCTGCTTCTTCCGGTTCCTGCGTAAACTCATATCCCTTTGTAGCTAATGCGCCTAACATATGCTCCGCATCTACTAAATTTTTGTCACAGCCAAGTGTCACAAAGTATAATCTCATATAGTCCTCCCAGTCTGACTGTATTAACGTATTTGCAATGTTTTCTCTGCTACGTTTTTTATCTCTATATTTTACACGCTTTTCCGGAAATAATCAATGTAAAAATACCTGGCATCATTCGCCAGGTATTATCCGTCTGTCTTTACATATTACTTTCATAATAAAAAAACCAATTACCACACCGATTCCATCTATACATACATCACGGAATTGCCCACTTCTGCCTGGAACTAACAACTGGTGTATTTCATCTGAGGCGGCATATAAAACACCAATCCCTATTACCCAGTACCATTTTGGTCTTTCGCCAGTATCTATACGGATTCCTAAGAATATCAGCACTGCAAGGATGGCATATTCTGTCATATGTGCGACTTTGCGAATTACAAAGGTAACCGTGTTGTTCCATTTGTCTATTATATCATCGCTTACGTCAAGGTGTAAGTAATCCGCTATGTCCCATACATATCCCGCTACGCCGTCACTTTTTTCAGACGACTGCTCTCCGGTTTCTGCAGAGAACCAGAAAATCATTACCATCATCAGGAACATGGGAAGGTAGGCTAGTTTTCTTAAGATGCTACTGTTTTTTTTATCCATTGTAATTAACTCCTTTCTGTTTTACTACTTTTTAAGCGTTTGCGAAAGTGAAAGCCAGCCGCGAATTGTCAGAATTGTTTGTGCAAATAGCTGCTTACTACATAGTCTATATTTGACGCGCTCTCGCTCCCTTCAAACGTAGCGGACACTAAGGCTGTAAAATACACAGCCCAAGTGCCGACGTTTTCAGAGGGTCACATATAGACTATGTAGCAAACA
>JBGVMW010000154.1:0-23830 GCA_045125095.1 Lachnospiraceae bacterium | reverse complement strand
GTCTTCTAATTTAAAGTCTAATTTCTCACGTTTATTGGAACGTTCCGCAGAAGTTCTTGCATTAAATTCCGTTTTCCATTCCGCACTGTCACGAGGCGGTATGTTAATCAATCTTGGATTATCCTTCATGGCAAGATGTACGGTTCTGCCGTATTTTGAATTAGAGCAGGGATGTTTGCAGGAACACCGTCTTTTCCGATAGTAAAGTCATTTTTGTATTTGACTTTGATACCACATTTTTCATTTAAATCAATAAAAGGAATGATGTTTTTTGTTTACAGTATTTATAGATAGGCATTGCATCATGAGTAGAATCTAAGAGTAATTTTGTAATATTGAAATTCGGAAGAAATGATTTCATTCTAAAAAATGTTTCTAGGAATCCATGAGAATCATGTTTTGAAGCCGAATTTAGAGTATTTATCACGCATAAGTTCATCAGTGTAAGATAATCCAATGTCCAAAAACGTTCAATGATATCCCATGTAGAGCGGGCAATTGCATCCGGATTAGGATAATATTTACGAAGATTTTCGATGGATTTGTCAAGAGGTTTTGGCAAAAAAAGTGGGGGATTTTAATAAAAAAGGAATCTGAAAGCCTTATGTTTACTGGCTTAAAGATTCCGAGAGATTATTTTAATAGGAAGGAGGGTGCAATGAGTAAGAATGCTTTTAGCATATCAGGGGATAAAATATATATAACAAGACCTGAATGGAATTATATGGCATGTGCTACGGTAAGGGACGATTATGTAGAAGAAATACAGAATGCTACTTGGGGATTGAATAACGAAAGATATCTTTATAATCAAAAGTTAGGGTATCTTCATGCTTATATAATGAAAAAGTGGTATGGTGAAGAAGTTTGTCAAAGTATGAAGGAACAGGATTTTGTCATTGACCATATGGATAATAATAGTACTAATTGTTGCATAGATAATCTTTGTTTTTTGCCGAATGCATATAACAAGGCGAAGGGACTTACATTTGATCAGGAAAATGAGGACAAAAGATTTATTGCATTGACTATAACTAAGGATTTTGATACAAAACTTTATCAAATAACAATTAAGTTTAATTATCCAGCAACATTAGTCTTAGAAGGATTTGAGAAGCCTGCAGTTATCGAATTGGCTTACTTGTTGTATGAAGGGGATTATCGTAGAGTGATAATTGAGGCACAAAATATCTTACTTGAGTATAAGGAAGCATATACATTTTCTCCAGAAAAATTACGAGCCATTGATTATCATATAGAAGGTTGCATAGGAAAAGTTTTGCCACCGGAAGTTCATGAAGAGTATTTGAGTGGCAAACATGGACATGGTGTTTGTATTATGCACAGAATTGCACCATTAAAAAATTGGACGAAGGATGTTGGAGAAAAATATTTTATTATAACAGACATCGCTGGTGGTGCAAGGTATCAGATAGAGTTATAGAAAGAACTATATAGCATTTGGATGGATTGAAAAAAGAGGTTTGCATCGATTTATAAGATGATGTAAGCCTCTTTTGTTTTTAAGGTATTATAAGTTTTCGATTTCAAGCAAATCCACCTTCTTCCCATCCATCCCTATCACATTCGCCTGTTGTTCTTTACAAGTCAACAAATCGGGATGTTCTTCATCCGGAAATTTATGGAATATGCTTTCAGCCTGTGCGTAGTACATAAGAGCTGCTTTTGCATTACGCATTGAGGCATGGACAGCGGCGAGGTTTTGAAGCAGGTATCCTTTGGTAAGGGTATCGGATTTATACACTTTATCGGTGATGCCAATACAGCTTGCGGACGGTTGACGAATACACTTGACGCACACAAATCAGAATTTTCACACATTCTAGAAACTCTTACACAGTTACATTTCAGACAGAACCAGTGTAACTTTTTGGAATAATAGAAAACAGCGTCCTGACTCACAGAACGCTGTTTTCTATTATTTTATATACTAGGAAATTACAATAGTTTATTATAGAATATATTACTCGAAATTCCCTAGTATATAAAAAGTGATGCGCACGAATTAGAAAGGAAAGTGCGCTGCGTGCCAAATTCGGTGCGGCAAAGCGTGCAAGCATAATAACTAGCTGAATTTGCGAGAGCGTCCTTGCACGCTTTGTTCTGTCAATGTGATATACAAAAGAACACCTGGCTCCTCTTAGTTTCCAACATATACCATACATCCGCTGTTCGCAGGAACCACTACATGCACCTGGCCATTGATTAATTCCACATCAGAGCCTTCAGCGAAATTATGAGATGTCTCTTGCGTTGTTACATGGTAAGCCTTCATCATGTTCTGGTATTCTGATTCTAACGTTTTCAACATGCCACCTAATGCTTCTGCTTTCTGCTGGAATGCATCCTCATCCAGACTTGCAACTACATCGGCAATCTGTCCATCAAAGGTTTTTACCTTGTTTGCAAACTGTTGCAAAGGTTCAGGATTGCGTTTTTCAGGTTCAGTTTCCACTTTCGTTTCTACGGTGTTTTCTGCAAAATTCTTCAGAATATCATAAGCCTTTGACGCACCAATCGGTAATCTTACATACATGTCAGCCGGATTGTCATCATTATTTACCAGTACAATTACTGCACTGTTATCTAAAATTCTACCAAAGGCAAACATGCGGTTCTGTAATAACAACTGTTCATAACGACCATAAGATAATTCAGGGAACTCCTTTTTTGCTCTGCCAAGCAGTTTAAATAAGTCCACGTATGGATTTCCTTGAAAATCATCTAACGATAAGGATGGACGTAGATTCCAATCAGAGTCCTTCATTTTATCTCCCTCGATTCCGAACTCAGAGCCATAGTAGATAGAAGGAATGCCAGGCAATCCATATTGTAAAAATGCTACCGGATACATATGAGCTTTGTTGTTTAACTTCGAATAAATTCTTGGCACATCATGATTATCTGTGAAAGTATATAATTTTGTTTCGCCGCATAACTGTATCATTCTTTGGATGCTGTGTGCAATTTCAAAATAATTGTGGTCATTGTGTCCTGAAAATAATGCTTTGTGAAGCTCATAGTTTGTTACAGAATGAAGCATATTACCATTTGCCCACTCGGAATAATTACCATGAATAACTTCACCCATCAGCCAGAATTCAGGTTTTGCTGCATCGGTTACTCCACGCAGTTCTCTCATGAAATCCCGGTCTAATACATCTGCTGCATCAAGACGGATACCGTCAATATGGAACTCATTTATCCAGAAACGAACAGCATCAAACAAATATTCCTTCACTGCAGGATTGCGGAGATTTAATTTCACCAATAAATTATGTCCACCCCAGTTATCATAACAAAATCCATCGTTGTACTCATTGTTTCCACCAAAATTTACATTACAGAACCAATCCCTGTATGGAGAAGCTTCTCGTTTTTCCTTCAAATCCTTAAATGCAAAAAATTCACGACCTACGTGATTAAATACACCATCAACAATTACTTTCATATCTTCTTCATGGCATTTATTTATATAATTTGTAAATTCTTCATTGGTTCCAATTCTCTGATCCACTAAGGTATAGTCAATTGTTTCATATCCATGACCTACTGATTGAAACAGTGGACCAATGTAGATTGCAGTACATCCAATTTTTTTTGCATGCATAGTCCAATCTGTAATTTTAGGAAATTTGCTTATCTCCGGTTCGTGATTCTCGTGAGCACATCCACCTAATCCAAGTGGGTAAATGTGATAAAAAACTGCGCTGTCATACCAAGCCATTGTAATATCCTCCTTATAATAACCTCACCCTGCAAGCTGTCATAGAAGCTTTGTTGACTGACCAACAAAGCTTCTATGACAGCTTTTTGCAAGATTCGTTTTCTGTAAATCAGAAAACCTTATACATATTATATCGTTCTTTTTCAAAAATATATTAATGCTTTTTTATTGTATTTTGCACTTGTTTCCATTGTGAAACCCTGAGAATTATGGTATGCTTATACGGAAATTCACTCTAATGATAGAGGTAAAGTAACTGTGCAGGTAATGAATGGTTACGAGGAAAATTAATAATGGAGGTTACAAATGAAAGAACGTGAAAATTTTGGTTCCAGATTAGGATTTATTCTGGTATCAGCAGGCTGTGCCATCGGCTTGGGAAATGTGTGGAAATTCCCATACATCTGTGGTGAATATGGTGGTGGTGCTTTTCTGGTAATTTATTTAATATTTCTTGCGATTCTTGGACTGCCAATTCTTGTTTGTGAATTTGCAGTAGGGCGAAAAAGTCGTAAGGGTATTTCCATGGCATATGATGAACTGGAGCCCAAAGGTACAAAATGGCATGTTGTAAAGTGGTTTAAAATGGCAGGTAATTATCTTCTGATGATGTTTTATACTATGGTCAGTGGTTGGATGTTATACTACGCCTATTTATATTTGACAGGGAAAATCAGCTCAGCAAATCAAGAGCAGATTTCAGCTACTTACTCGAATATGTTGTCCAGCCCTGGATGTATGACATTCTGGATGTTGCTTACAATTGTTTTGGCATTGTTTGTATGTTCGCTGGGATTACAAAATGGAATTGAAAAGATAACAAAGGTACTTATGTGTGTACTGATTGTACTTATGATTGTTATGGCAATTCACTCTTTTGTATTACCAAATGCATCAGAAGGACTTAAATTCTATCTTGTGCCTGACTTCAGCCGGATTTCAGAACAGGGATGGGGAACTACGATTTTTGCAGCAATGACACATGCGTTTTTTACCTTAAGTATCGGTATGGGTTCGATGGAAATATTCGGAAGTTATTTAACAAAAGAGCATACACTTTTGTCCGAGTCATTAAACGTTATTCTTGTAGATACGTTTGTTGCCATTACAGCGGGATTTATTATTATTCCTGCCTGCTTTTCTTATGGAATTGAACCGGACGCCGGACCGTCTCTGTTATTTATTACACTGCCAAATGTATTTAATCACATGTTTGGCGGACGAATCTGGGGAACTGCATTTTTTGTATTTATGACATTTGCTTCTATATCCACAGTAATTGCTGTATTTGAAAATATCCTAAGTTTTTTCATGGATATGGGAAAATGGAGCCGAAAAAAAGCTGTTATTTTCAATGCGTTTACGATTTCTATTTTATCCTTGCCGGCTGTGCTGGGTTATAATGTATGGTCTGGCTTCCATCCGTTAGGTGGCAGTTCTACCGTCATGGATTTAGAGGATTTCTTAGTTTCTTACAACTTACTTCCAATAGGAAGTCTGATATTCGTGCTGTTCTGTGTGCGAAAAAACGGTTGGGGATGGGACGGATTTCTGGAAGAAGCCAACACTGGAAATGGATTGAAATTCCCAAAAGCAATCCGTTTCTACATGGCATACATTTTGCCGATTATTATCATTGTGATTTATTTGAAAGGATATTATGATACGTTTCTGAATCATGTATTGTGGCAAAGAATTGCATGGATGGGATTCGCATTATTGATTGTAATAGCGGTGTTATTCCTATGTTGTCATAAGCCGGCAAGCCAGAAACAGGTTCGAGAAAAATAGAATATGTGTGAAAGGTCGCTTTGCTGTAATGGATACAGGGAGCGATTTTTTTGTGTGGTGAATTAAACTCGGATTTATCTGCATGTTGGCTAAGCGTCCGGCAGAGAGCGGGGATGTAGCTTGGTATCAGAGGCAGGGCACTTAGATGTAAGTGGTTCTAAGGGATTTTGCTTGTTGCTAAGGACAATCGGGAAAATATAGAACTCGCAAAGCTCAAACAACTATATTTTCCCGATTAACGCAACAAACAAAATCCCTAAGAACCACTAACATCTAACCAACAGCCTCTGATACCAAGCTACATCCCCACTCTCTGCCTACGTTATCGAAGCCGCTGGTGATTTTGTTATTGTTTAGCATATTAGATTTAGTAGCCAATATGTTTGCGGCAGCAATGCGTAACTAACGTTTTCCAACACGCAGCCGGTGGCAGGCACAGAAGGTTACTAAGCAGACGGTGCACGAGCCGTTCTTAGTGGAGGTGAAATCCACTCCTTAGGAAGACTTAGGCGTGAGGTGCTATCACCGAACGTCTTAGTCGTACTTAGGAGTTAGTTCACCGGAACGTTGGCTCGGTCTGCGTGGAACCTTCTGTGCCTGCCACCGGCGTACGGGTTGCCAACCCCTCCCATAAATCCGAATTTCTCAAACATACTGCAACATACAAAAAAACGCTATGAAGAAATTCATATTCGCCTCTTGACAAACAGGTCTACAAATAGTAAACTAAAGCAAGGTTTACAAGAAGTAAACTAAAAGAATGGAATACTGTTAACAGAAGAACATCCTTTGCACAAGAACTTTGTGTACATATAGTAAGCCGTTTGGGTGGCAGAATGGAGGAGACATGGCGGAATACAGATTAGGAGAAGTAGAGACACAATTTGCAGAAATGATATGGGAGAATGAGCCGGTATCATCAGGGGAATTAGTCAAATTGTGTGAGGAAAAATTGAACTGGAAAAAATCAACAACCTATACCGTTTTGCGGAGAATTTGTGAACGAGGTCTTTTTCAGAATAAAGATGGACAGGTCACGTCATTAGTGAATCGGGAGGATTTTTATGCAAGACAAAGTGAAAAATTTGTGGAAGAAACATTTGATGGTTCCTTGCCGAAGTTTTTAGCCGCATTTACAACCAGAAAAAAGATTTCGGAAAAGGAAATAGAGGAAATAAAAAAAATAATTGAAGGAAATCAGAAAAAATCATAGGAGGGAAAACGATGGAACATATATGGATATATGATATTTTGCCGAAAGTTTTCGATATGAGCATTACGGCAAGTGTTGTGATAGGTGTCGTTTTCTTAATTCGTATTTTATTGCGCAAGGCACCTAAGATTTTTAGTTATTTGCTGTGGAGTGTAGTGCTATTTCGATTGTTATGTCCGGTCACCATATCATCACCGGTTGTAGGGGTGCAGGTGTGGAATCCAGTGGGAACAGAATCGGATAGTGTGCAGGCGTATTCAGAAAAAGTGCAAGGGAACAAGAAGACATCGGACATTATAAGCCAGAAGTTGGATGGCAAAGCGGAAGGAAAGAAAGAGGATACGCTTGTTTCCAATCAGGTGGAACAGAAAAATACAATAACAGCGGATGCCAGCATTTCAAAAGAGGAACTGGCTGTTCGGATTGGAAGCTTGATTTGGCTTATAGGAATGATTGGAATGATAGCACAAAACATCCTAAGCAGCTTAAAGCTTCGCAGAAAATTAGTGGGATCTGTTTGCTTAAAAGATAATATTTATATTTGTGATTATATTGATACTCCATTTGCAAAGGGAATTGTATCACCGAAAATATATTTGCCAAGCTTCTTGTCAGAGGCGGAGAAGCAGTTTATTATTTTACATGAGCAAACACATATACATAGAGGTGACCATATCGCCAAATTACTGGCTTATGTTGCGTTGACAATTCATTGGTTTAATCCCCTTGTATGGGCTGCTTTTTATTTTGCAGGAAAAGATATGGAGATGGCTTGTGATGAAACGGTGATGAGAAACATGGAAAGAGACATTCGTGTGGAATATTCCAATTCGCTGTTATGTCTCGCAACCGGTAAAAACATCATTGGAGGAAGTCCACTTGCTTTTGGCAGTGGAGATACAAAGGGACGAATAAAAAATGTTATGCAATATAAAAAGCCTTCTGTTATTGTGATAAGCATTGCTATAGTAGTAGTGCTAGGCAGTCTTTTGTTTTTAGGAATAAACCAAACAACAGAAAAAAAACCGGATGCCAGCACCGCGGGTGATGCGGAGAATCTGACACAAAGCGAGGATGCTGTGGAAGAATTTGTAACTACTTGGGCGAAAGCATTCTGTGAGAGAGATGGAGAGAAAATTGTGCAGCTTAGCTCCGGAGAGGTGTGCAACAATTTAAAAGAGACAGAGTTTTTTAATGAGGAGAAGGAGTATTATGTATTTGGAGATTCTATTCCATGGCCACAGAATGTAGAATCGGATTATCAGATTATCAGTATGACCGACACAGAAGCTGTGATTTTATATTATGCATGGACATCAGAACCACATGTATGTGTCTGGGAGGAAACCATCACATATGAAAAAACAGACGCTGCCTATCAGGTAGTGGGGGAACAACGGAATATATATGATAATATTTCTACAGGTTCGGAATTTGCCCATGCCTATCCGACAGGAATTGCAAATACACCAATGGATTATGTGACGAATGGTAAAGCAGAATTATTAAATTTTCATGCAGTAGTCGCTAGTAACTGGACATATCAAACATTATCAAATCCTGAAACTGCCGCATTATATTTGTTGAATATTAATGAAGAAAATGTAACTGTCACCTCAAGAGACACGGGAGAGGATGGAGCTGTTTTCGTCGATATTGATTTTGATGATGGAGATTGCGTTGCCATCAAAATGATGCAGCCATTAGGCGAAGATGGCATGGCTATATGGATTCCACAGGATTATGGGGAAGTGGTTGATGAGAATGCAAACCCAAATGACTTGTTGTACTCTGAGAATGAATTTCTGGGGCAATATGGGGAAAATGGCAGTATGTTTACTGATGAATATTACGAAGAATATGGTGAGCGAATTATTTATTCCACAACAGCAGATATTACACATGATGGAATAGAGGATAAGCTGGATCTTATTATTACCACAAAGGATACCAATACATCTGCGGTAGATTTGCTAAAAGGTATGTCAAATGCATATATAAAAGCCTATAAAGGAACGGGAGAAAATAAATATGAAGATACCGCATTTTATGTGAGTAAAGAGATTTCAGATGCCCACGCAGGCAATGGACAAATTGGTCTTGTAAGAAAAGATGGAATGGATTATTTATTGCTTAGCAGTATGTATGAAATACAGGGAACTGCTGAATATAAGTATGTAATATTTTACATAGATACAGAACAGAAACAAGCAGTATGTGTGGATGAAGACCTTACAGTATTTGATTGTGAGGAGGATATGCCGATTTTGAATATAAAGAAAGCAGATGTCCTTCCGGCATTTCGACAGAGTTTTGAAAAATGGTTAGCAGATGCCACGTTGTTTGTTTCCTGCGATGTTAATGGTGGTGCAACGCCGGAGATTTGTATCTCAGAGCCAGGAGAAGAATATGTAGCGTCGGATTATTATGATACGGTGTGGGAATAAAAAGATTCTCTTGACTTTCTGTATAAATATGTTTATACTAAGGGCAGAATTTTAAAAAGAGAGGTAAATTGTATGTTAAGCATTGTAAGAATGGAGAAAACAGCTAACTAAATAGTTGTGAAGGGATAACTTTTACGATACTGGGAGGTTACTATAATTTATTATGTCAGGGAATGATTTAGAATACCCAGTGTTTTACACTAGAAGTCTGTCCGTTTGTATCTGTCTTACAATATGCTTTCTATATATGTTTGATTTAACCGGAACTATGATAGCATGGCTGTAATGTCATGCTATTTTTATATACTAAGGAATTACAATGATTTGTTATGAAATATACTAGTATATACCGGGGAAAGTCTATCTATAGTTTGACCATAGAGTATTATGCCATGTAAGGCAGATACCTATGGTCATTTTTAATTGGAGGATTATACAATGAATAGAATTATCAAAGCAATGACAAAAGAATTAGAAAAGGAATCGTTAGAATTTGTGGAAACCGTATTCCGTGAATATGCGGATGAAGAAGAAGGACGCTTAGTGCGCAGTCTTGTGGAGGAAATCCGAAGCAAAAAATATTATATTCCGGAGTTGGATTTGGTAATGGTAAATGAAAAAGAAGAAATGATAGGATATGTAATGTTTTCGAGATTTCATTTAGAAGGAAACTATGAAAATGAGTTATTAATCTTAACGCCGGCTGCTGTCAGAACGGATTTGCAGAGACAGCATATTTCTAAGGAATTAATCGAATATGGTTTTGATAAGGCAAGAAGTATGGGATTTAAAGCCGTTCTGGTAGAGGGAAATCCGGATAATTATCGAGCAAGAGGATTTCAGACATCCAGTAAGTACGGAATTGTGCCGGGAGAAAGTGTGCATTTGCCACATATTGATTGTCTGATGGCAACCGAATTAGAGGAGGGTGCACTGGCAAATATCCACGGTAAAGTAGAATATGATTTTTATAAGTCACTGGTTTAGAAGTGGGAAGGAATGGTGATGAATCATGAGTCATACAGAACAGATTTTAGAATTTCATAAAATAAAAGAAAAATGGATGGAATTTGCATTGACAGAATTTGCCAAGCAGGCAATTTCAGAGACTACCATATGTATGTCAGAAAGTGAATTGTTAGTAAAGCAAAGAGAGACTTCAGAAGCAAAAACAGTAATAGAAAAGGCAGGGAATCCGCCGCTTAGTTCCTTAAACGGAATCCGAGAATTTCTTACTATTGCAGTGAAGGGTGGCTGTCTTACTGCAGAGCAGTTAGAGTTGGTGGAAACTTCTTTGACGGCAACAAAGCGATTTAAGGATTATTTAAGCAGATGCAAACAATTTGAGATTTCACTAGCCTATTATGAAGAAAATTTAGAGCCCTTGGATGCGATAAGAGATGCCATCCATTTGCAGATAAGAAGTGGAAAGGTGGATGATTTTGCTTCTAAATTATTGAAAAATCTGCGAAGCGATATAGAAAAAGCCGAAAACAAGATGGCGGAAAAAGCAAATGGGGTGATGAGAAAACAGAAAGAATGTATGTCAGACAGCTTTAGCACCACACGAAATGGGCATATTTGTATTCCGGTAAAGAAGGAATGCAAGTTAAAAGTGGGAGGGACTGTCATTGATAAATCAGCAACTGGAAATACCTTGTTTATAGAACCGACAGAAGTGACGAAATATTATGAGGAATTGCAGTATTTGCGATTAGAGGAAGAAAATGAAGTAAGAAGAATTTTGTATATTCTTACTGCTATGTTAGCAGATGCTTCGGAGGTAATTGAACAAAATATTAAAACAATTGAAAAATTAGATTTTATTTTTTCAAAAGGAAAATTAAGTTTGTCTTATGACGGAGCAGAACCAAAGATAAACACAGATAGGCGAATTTTTATTAAAAATGGCAGACATCCCCTTATGGAAAAAAATACTTGTGTTCCTTTACAATTTGAAATCGGAAATGAAATATCAGGCATTGTGATTACCGGACCGAATACAGGAGGAAAGACAGTGGCCATAAAAACAGTGGCGTTGAATTGCATGATGGCACAATGTGGTCTTCATGTAGCTTGTGAAGAAGCAGACATTTGCATGAACAGCAATTACTTGTGTGATATTGGAGATGGACAGAATATTTCTGAAAATCTTTCTACCTTTTCTGCACATATCATAAATGTATTGGATATTTTGAAAAAGGTAAATCAAAATAGTCTGGTGATTATGGATGAACTTGGTTCGGGAACGGATCCAACGGAAGGAATGGGAATTGCCATATCAATTTTAAATGAATTAAAGAAAAGAGGTGCTTTATTTTTAGTGACTACTCATTATCCGGAGGTGAAACAGTATGCAGAAAAGGAGCCGGGTATTGTAAATGCACGAATGACCTTTGATAAAGATAATTTGAAACCATTGTACCAATTAGTGATTGGTGAAGCAGGGGAAAGCTGTGCATTTTACATTGCCCAGAGATTGGGAATGCCCACGTCCATGTTGCGATATGCTGTGCAGGAGGCGTATGGAGAGGAAATTCCGGCAGACTTGGATTTGTCAGATGAGGTGTCAGAGATAAGGAAGGAATCTGCACCACATATTAAAAAGAAAAAGAAAATTGCCGGTAAACAGGAAAGGGCATTGCAATTTCGGCTTGGCGATAGTGTTATGATTTATCCGGACAAAAAAATCGGAATTGTATGCCAGACTGCCAACGAAAAAGGTGTACTCAGGGTACAGCTTCCTAATAAAAAAATATGGATTAATCATAAGAGAATACAGTTACATGTAGCAGCCAATGAACTTTACCCGGAGGACTATGATTTTTCGATAATTTTTGAAACGGTGGAGCAGAGAAAACTGAAACATAATATGGGCAGGAAGTATGTGGAGGAAACGCTATATTATGAGGAAAATTGAAAAGAGTGCTTGCAAACACAAGCACCCTAGTGTATAATTTACTTAGAAAGGTCATCGGACATGAGTTCCGATTGCCCTCAGTAAAGTAATTAATTAGTTACAAAAGAACTAGCATCTTCACTTTCTCAGGGTTGGGATGCTAGTTCTTTTTGTTATTATGATTGTCTATGTAAGACAGAGCCGCAAAAATCACAAGTAAAAGTGTAAGTAAATCACCTAAACTTATCATAGGGCATCACCCTCTCTTTCGTACACTAGAGGGCATCAAACATCGGAAAATCGCATCCAACTTTCTGTTCAATTATACAATCCCATTATAGCATGGATAGAACAAATGTTCAATTGTCAAGTTCCCGGAATTATCAAATAGGATGACAAAGTATATGGCAAAAGAATATAAAAATCACTTATTTATACATAGTATAGACATTTTTTAGAGAAATATTATCGTTTCAAATAACAAAAATGCCTTGCTAAAAAAGGGAAAAAAGTCTATACTGTACACTGGATTAAAAGGAATCAGATTGATAATGTACCGTGCAAGCGGCAAGATGGAGGTTAATATGACAAAGATAGATGTGTTTTCAGGATTTTTAGGTGCTGGTAAGACAACATTAATCAAGAAATTAATTGCAGAAGCATATAAGGGCGAGAAGCTGGTCTTAATAGAGAATGAGTTTGGTGAAATCGGTATTGACGGTGGATTTTTAAAGGATGCAGGCATTGAAATTACAGAGATGAATTCCGGTTGTATCTGTTGTTCGTTAGTAGGTGATTTTGGAACTGCTTTACAGGAAGTAATTGAGCGTTTTCATCCTGATAGAATTTTAATTGAGCCATCCGGCGTTGGTAAATTGTCTGATGTTATGACAGCAGTGGAAAATGTAACGGATGCAGAGGTAGTATTAAACAGTGCAACGGCTGTTGTAGATGCGAAAAATGCATTAATGTATATGAAGAATTTCGGTGAGTTTTTCAACAACCAGATTGAGCATGCAGGAACTATCGTGTTAAGCCGTACTGACCAGATGAGTGCAGAGAAATTAGACAAGTTAATGGTGGCAATTCGTGAGCATAATCATGACGCTGCAGTCATTACTACACCATGGACAGAGATTCAGGGCGCGCAGATTTTAGAAGCGATGGAAAAAGGTAATTCCCTGTTAGAGGATTTAATGAAGGATGCAATTGCACATACGCATGAACATCATCACCACCATGAGCATGGCGAGGAATGTGGTTGTGGACATCACCATGAGGAAGAACACCATCATCATGAACATGGCGAGGAATGCAGTTGTGGCCATCATCATGACGAGGAACATCACCACCATGAGCATGGCGAGGAATGTGGCTGTGGACACCACCATGAGGAAGAACATCATCACCATGAACATGGCGAGGAATGTGGCTGTGGACACCATCATGAGGAAGAACATCATCACCATGAACATGGCGAGGAATGTGGCTGTGGACACCACCATGAGGAAGAACATCATCACCATGAGCATGGAGAAGAATGCAGTTGTGGCCATCATCATGACCATCACCATGCAGATGATGTATTTACCAGTTGGGGCGTAGAGACACCTCATATCTTTGCTAAGGATAAATTAGAAGCTGCATTAAAAACATTATCTTCCACAGAGGAGTATGGAAAGATTCTTCGTGCAAAAGGTATGATTCCAAGTGAAGATGGAGAATGGATGTACTTCGATTTGGTTCCGGGAGAGTATGAGATTCGTACAGGACAGGCTGATTATACAGGAAGATTATGTGTGATTGGTACGGATTTAAAGAAAGATGAATTAGTAAAATTATTTGAAGTCTAAAGGTGGAAGAAATTATGTTAGAAATACCAGTTTATTTATTTACCGGTTTCTTATCCAGTGGTAAGACAACCTTTATTATGGACAATTTAGAAGATCCAGGCTTTGCAAATGGCGATAAAATTCTTCTTATCGCCTGCGAGGAAGGAGAAATTGAATATGACAAGGCGGTGTTAGAAAAAAATAACATAGCGTTAGAAGTGGTAGAAGACAAAGAAACACTAACTTATGAATTTTTCAAGGGACTCCATGGTAAGCATAGACCGAAAAAAGTTGTGATTGAGTACAATGGCATGTGGCAGGTGGATTTTGATGACCTTGTATTTCCGAGAAGATGGCAGCTTGTGCAGACGATTACTACAGTGGCAGAGCCAACTTTTACCATGTATCTGAACAATATGCGCTCTTTGATTTCTTCACAGCTTGCAAATACAGACATGATTATTTTCAATCGTTGTACTTCTAAGACAGAGAAAACAGTTTTACGAAGAAATGTAAAAGCTGTGAACAAACGTGCACAGATTTATTTTGAAGCAGCAGAGGGCGAAACAGATGGATTTGAAAATGATGAAATGCCATTTGATATCAATGCGCCGATTATTGAGATTGAAGATGATGATTTTGGCTTATTCTATGTGGATGCTATGGATAATCCAAGTCGTTATGCTGGGAAAACGGTAAAATACAAAGCCGTAGTGTACAAAACACCAAAGATGGCAAAGAATCAATTTGTTCCAGGAAGATTTGCTATGACCTGTTGTGCAGATGACATTGGTTTTATTGGATTTGATTGTACCTGCACATTACCGGAGTTAGATAAGTATGAGACAAGAGACTGGATTATGATAACCGCGGAAGTCAAAAGTGAATATCGCAAGGAATATGAAGGGGAAGGACCTGTATTATATGCCAAAGCGATTGAACCGGCTGAAAAACCGGAGGATGATTTGGTGTACTTTAACTAGTAGAAAAAATAACTCGACAAGATTACTTAATGATAGTTTAAGTAATTGGTCGAGTTATTTTTGATTTAAAAATGAATCCTCCTTCGAACCTCATCATGCAATTTTGACCGTGTTACAATGGTAAGCAGCACAGCCGAAGCGACAGTGCAGCAGGCAAGCACAATGGCGGACCAGCTTATAGCAGATTCATTAAAAAAGTACAGATGAATCAAAAAATCAATAAATACACAAAAAACTCCGGTTTCCACACAAAGATAAATACCACTTACTAGGATGCCGGAAGAAATGGTTTTTCTGCAATAGGCAAAAAGAATCAGCAGCACATCCAGAATGGCAATAATGGGAAAGGCAAAACGGATAAACCAATCGGAGTCTGAAAATTGCAGAGAAATCAGGTAAATATAGATTGATACGGCAGCACCATCTAACAGTAAATGTACATAATACGGCAGCTTACGAAATGCCAGTGCAGGTACAATGCATAACCAGAGCATAATGCAGGCACCAATAATATAGACAGACCAGGCAATCTGGTTGCGTATAAAAAAATTTAGCAATCCACAGGCAAGGGCGGTGGAACCGAAAATGGAACTTACCAAAATAATGGAGTCCGTTTTCGGAACACGGTCTACCTGCCCCTTTGTACTAGGATAAGGGGTAGGAGATGTGGTATCAACCGGACATTTTGGGTTGATGACTTCCGTATTACATAAGGGACAATGGGTGGCGGTAGGATGAAGCTCTACACCACAATTTACACAATAGGACATAAGAACACCTCTTATTTTCTTTATTCACGATTACTTTCGATGCGAACAGGAATACCATCCTGCACTAATTTGTTGAAAAACAGCCGTTCTACATTCGTTTCCTTGATAGCACTGGCAAAATTAATAGTCAGCCTGTTGTTATAACTTAAGATTGCACAGTTGGTACGGGCAGAAAAAGGTTGCCCCATAATGGCGTCAAACTGTGTAACATAAGGCTTCATGCTATCAGGAACGGTGATTACCCCCATGTTAGTAAGTCCGGCACTGGATTGTTTATCCTGCACACGGGAATAGAACTGCTTTACCACGAAATCTTTCATAAAAAGCGGTACAATGCGGATAAATGGATTTTGCTGTGTGGTAGCATTGGTGGTAATGTCCGCATTCAAAAATTTGTCATTCAAATAAAACTGCATATAATGATGCACCTGCTTGATAATTTCTTCAAAAGTGTATTCGCCATAACGCGGGTCGATGGTGGGGTATACCATTGTAATAAAATTACGCAATGTCCTGGATGGAAAAAAACGCCGCAGGTTCACAGGCATTGCCAGCTTTACTGGTCGCAGAAATAATGGGTTCTCTGAATATTGTTGCTGCAACAAGGCATAGATCAATACGCTGTTCAAGTATTCTGTGATAGTAGCCTGATAGGACTTGGCAACAGCAGCTACTTTATCAGCAGGCATAATGCCATCAATAATATTTAACGTATAAAATGGTTCTGGTGTACCTCGCAGTCGGTAGGCACGTTCCTGTGTTCTGGGCGGGTGTATCTTTGAGTTTGCATACCGCATATAGGCATCTTCATATTCTTCCGAATCTGGTGTCTCATTGATATCATAGACAAGTCCACCAACTTCTATCGGATATTCTTTTAAACGAAGATATACCGCAGTCAGTGTCTGCAAAAGTACCATGGCGCCGTTTCCGTCGGAAAGGGAATGGAAGGATTCCAAAGAAATTTTGCAATTGTAATAATAGATGCGGATTAAATATCTGCCTTTGTTCTTGAATGGCATAGGCATACAGGGATTTTTGATATCTTCCTGCACAAATGGACCGGGATTTGGATTCTTTTCTAAATATCTCCAGAATACACCTTTGCGCATCATTACAGCAAAAGTTGGGAATCTAGGCATTGTCTGTTCCACTGCTTTTTGCAGTAAATCGGCGTCAATTGGTTCAGTTAATGTCACAGACAGACGGAAGACAGAAGAAAAGTTCCGGCGTTGCAGTGTGGGATATACATTAGCAGACAAATCTAATTTAAACCATGCTGGCGTTTGTTTTTTTTGTTGTTTTGCCATGAAAGTTACTTCCTTTACTAAGACAATTATAGTTACTATTATACATAAAAAATAAGTGGGTGGCAACTTGAAATACTATGTATAAATATGTTATAATTTGTTTAATTGTGTGTATTATCAGGGTGAGGGCAGTATGGAGCATAAAGAGAAACAAAATCAGAATTTAATGAGGGCAATTAAAGCGGTACATAGTATAGTGGAAAACAATGATATTGGTAAGCAGCGACAGTCCCAGAAAACGATCGGAATGCTGTATGGAAAAGATAAGGATATTGTCTTTGAGGATTTTGAAATAGATGGAATGCAGGCAGAGTGGGTGCGTGTAGACAGACCTCATATGAAAAAATATGTGATACTGTATTGTCATGGCGGAGGTTACATGACAGGAGATATCAGTTATTGTCGAACACTTACCACAAAGTTAGCAAAATCCACATCTATGGACGTGTTAAGCTTTAACTACCGCCTTGCACCAGAATATCCTTATCCTGCTGCATTGGAGGATGGGTTGAAAGCTTGGGATTACTTAATGTACTTAGGATATGGCAGCCGTGATATTATCATTGCCGGTGATTCTGCTGGTGGGAATCTGGCACTTGTGCTCACATTAAAGCTTCGGGAACAAAAACGCCTGTTGCCGCGGGGAATTGTGGGTCTTTCACCTTGGACAGATTTGACCTGCTCCGGACATTCCCATGAAAAGAAAAAAGAGGTGGATCCGATTCTGTCTAGTCAATATTTAGATAAGGCAATACAAAGTTATGCGCCGGGAGAAGATTTGACTAATCCGTTCATTTCACCCCTGTTTGCAGATTTTACAGGTTTTCCAACAGTGTATCTGCAGGTTGGAAGCAATGAAATCCTGCTGGATGATACGAAAATGTTACATAAGAAATTAGTGTCTGCCAATGTGTCAGCGAAGATGGACGTATATCGGGGAAAATGGCATGTATTTCAAATGTCTCCCTTTAAGGAAGCGAATGATGCTATGGATAAAATTGCAGAGTTCATTTTTAGTATTTGCAGATAGTGTGTCAATAAATGAGGAATAGAAGATTGTATTTTTTTTAGTACAAAGAAAGAAAAAAAGGAAATAAAGGCAATATGGCGAATATATAATAATAGGGAAAATTTAAAAACTTACAGTCTGGCAATAGGTCGTTTCTTAACGGCAGAATCGAGGGAAGTATGACGATTCGTGAAAATGTAGAAAAGTGGGAAGAACAATATTTAAGCCCATATGCCTCTCTTAGCAGTAAATCAAAGGGAAGAGAGGTTGATGAGCCACAGTGTGATATCCGTCCTGTTTATCAGCGTGACAGAGACAGGATACTGCATTCAAAATCTTTTCGGAGAATGCGGCATAAGACGCAGGTGTTTTTATCACCAGAAGGAGATCATTACAGAACGCGTCTGACTCATACATTGGAGGTGTCCCAGACAGCCAGAACAGTAGCCAAGGCGTTGCGCTTAAATGAAGATTTAACAGAAGCCATTGCATTAGGTCACGACTTGGGACACACGCCTTTTGGTCATGCAGGGGAACGAGCCTTGAACGAAATATGCAGTGAAGGATTTGAACATAATGTACAGAGTGTGCGTGTTGTAGAGAAATTAGAGAAAAAGGGATGTGGACTGAATTTAACATGGGAAGTTCGGGATGGTATTTTGAATCATCAGACGAGTGGAAGTCCATCTACCCTGGAGGGCGCTATTGTGCGTATTGCCGATAAAATTGCCTACATAAATCACGATATTGATGATGCTATCAGAGCAGGTATGTTGACGGAGGAGAGTTTGCCTAAGCAGTTTACAGAAGTGTTGGGGCATGGAAACAGACAACGATTAAACACAATGATACATGACATGATTATGAATAGTTATGAGAAGAACGCTGTCAGCATGTCGCCGGCAGTGGACAGTGCTATGAAAGGGCTCCGTGGATTTATGTTTGAAGCGGTCTATTTGCATCCAAGAGCAAAGGAAGAAGAATTAAAGGCAATCAATATGTTGAAATCTATGTATGAGTATTATTGGAAGCATTTTGAAGAATTACCAGAGGGTTATCGGTTGATGCATAGTGAAAAAGAAGAAAAAAAGGAACGTGTGATATGCGATTATATTGCAGGAATGACAGATTCTTATGCAATAAAGCAGTTCCAGACGTTGTTCATACCGAAATGCTGGCAGGTGTAAGACAAATAAAAATGTAACTGTATGGATAGTGAATAGTTACATAGAAAGTAGAGTATTATCATGTATTACGATGACGAATTAGTAGAAGAAGTCAGGTTAAAAAATGATATAGTAGATGTGATATCCGGTTATGTAAAATTACAGAAACGGGGGAGTACCTATTTTGGACTCTGCCCGTTTCATAATGAAAAGTCACCGTCTTTTTCCGTTACACCTTCAAAGCAAATGTTTTATTGTTTTGGTTGCGGAGCGGGAGGGAATGTATTTACCTTTATGATGAAATACGAAAACGATTCTTTCCCAGAGGCAGTAAGACGTCTGGCAGAACGTGCAGGGGTAGCATTGCCGGAAGGTGAAATGACATCGGAACAGAAGCGGCAATCCGATATCAAAAAAATATTGTTGGATATTAATAAAAAAGCAGCGACGTATTATTTTAAACGTCTACGAATGGAGGATGCGGGACATGCACACCGTTATCTTCATGATAGAGGTTTATCGGAAGAAACGATAAAGTCTTTTGGCTTAGGGTATGCGGGAGTGCATAATAATGAAATGTACCAATATCTAAAGAGAGAGGGCTATTCTGACGATATTCTTAAGGAAACCGGGCTGATATCCTATGATGAAAGACGTGGGGCATATGATAAATTCTGGAATCGCGTTATGTTTCCGATTATGGATGTGAATCGACGAGTCATTGGCTTTGGTGGCCGTGTAATGGGCGATGGCAAGCCAAAGTATCTGAATTCTCCTGAAACAAAAATATTTGACAAGAGCCGAAATCTGTATGGGCTTCATGCAGCTAAGTCTGCCAGAAGTGCATATCTTATTTTGTGCGAAGGTTACATGGATGTGATTGCCATGCATCAGGCAGGTTTTCAGAATGCAGCAGCATCATTGGGTACCGCATTTACCACAGGACAAGCTTCTTTAATAAAAAGATATTTTAATAAAGTTATATTAGCCTATGACAGTGATGGTGCAGGTGTAAAAGCGGCATTGCGTGCCATTCCTATATGCAGACAGGCTGGTTTAACGGCGCGGGTGTTGTCCCTATCACCTTACAAGGATCCGGATGAATTTATTAAAAATTTGGGCAGAGAAGCTTTCTTAGAACGATTAGAGAATGCAGAGAACAGTTTCTTTTTTGAACTACGGATTATGGAACGGGAGTATGATATGAATGATCCCGATGCCAGAACGTTATTTTATCGGGAGATGGCGTCAAAGCTACTTCAGTTTGAAGAACCCTTAGAACGTGGTAATTATATTGAGAAAGCAGCGGAAAAGTACCGCATCAGCGTACAGAATCTGACAGAGCAGGTCAATCGGGCAGGCTTGCAGGCTGACAGTCGTCAGCGGCAGGAAGAATTGAAAAGCGAGCGAACACATTTGAAAAGTAAGGAAAATGGTATTCGTAAAGCCCAGAAGCTGTTATTGACCTGGCTGATTGAAAAACCGGAATTATACGAAAAGATAAAAGGATTTATTGTTCCGGAGGATTTTACAGAAGCATTGTATTACAAAGCAGCGCAGGTACTGTTCACCCAGTTTGAGGAAGGGCAGATGAACCCTGCCAGAATTATTGGTATGTTTGCAACGGAAGAAGAACAAAGCGAGGCAGCATCTTTGTTTAATGCTTCTTTGACAGTAGAAACAGAAGAAGAACAGAAACGCGCATTGTATGATACTGTGCGGCGTGTAAAAGAAAATGGAATTACACATGCCATTGAACAAATTGACATTATGGATATTGCTGGATTGCAAAAATTAACAAACGTAAAACAGAACCTGGATTCGGAAATGCAGAAACTGCATATTTTATAGGATTGAGGTTAAAATAATAATTACATCAGGTTATGGAGGAATAACAATCATGGTTGAGAGCAACAAGGCACAATTTAAGGTAAAGCTACAGGAATTATTGGATATGGCACAAAAGAAAAAAAATGTGCTGGAATATCAGGAAATCAGCGATCATTTCAAGGAGCTGGAATTAAATGCAGAGCAGTTCGAAAAGATTTTGGATCTGCTGGATGCAAAAAATATTGATGTTCTAAAAATCCCAACAGGCAACGATGATGAGGATGATGATGAGATTATTCTTACCGAAGAAGACGAAATCGATATAGAAAATATTGACCTCTCTGTGCCTGATGGAGTTAGTACAGAAGACCCTGTTCGTATGTATTTAAAAGAAATTGGTAAAGTACCGCTTTTGAGTGCGGAAGAAGAAATCGAATTAGCAAAGCGAATGGAAGAAGGAGATGAAGAAGCAAAGAAGCGTTTAGCAGAAGCCAACCTTCGTCTGGTAGTAAGTATTGCAAAACGTTATGTCGGACGTGGTATGCTATTTTTAGATTTGATTCAGGAAGGTAATTTAGGTCTGATTAAAGCAGTAGAAAAATTCGATTATCGTAAGGGTTATAAATTTTCTACTTATGCCACATGGTGGATTCGTCAGGCGATTACACGTGCCATTGCAGATCAGGCACGTACCATTCGTATTCCTGTGCATATGGTAGAGACAATCAACAAGTTAATCAGAGAATCCAGACAGTTATTACAGGAATTAGGTAGGGAACCAATGCCGGAAGAAATTGCAAAACGAATGAACATGCCGGTAGAGCGTGTGCGTGAGATTTTGAAAATTTCCCAGGAACCGGTTTCTTTAGAAACACCAATTGGTGAGGAAGAAGACAGCCATTTAGGAGATTTTATTCAGGATGATAATGTTCCGGTACCGGCAGAAGCGGCTGCATTTACTCTGTTAAAAGAACAGTTAAAGGAAGTGCTTGGTACATTGACAGAGCGTGAGCAGAAGGTACTTCGTCTTCGCTTTGGTTTAGATGATGGACGAGCAAGAACCTTAGAGGAAGTTGGTAAGGAGTTTAACGTAACCCGTGAACGTATCCGTCAGATTGAAGCGAAAGCATTAAGAAAATTACGTCATCCTAGCCGTAGCAGAAAATTAAAAGATTATTTAGATTAAGGAATAAAGACTCATGGAACTATCGAAACGATTAGAGGCAGTGGCATCTTTGGTAAGTAGAGGGAATCGCTTAGCAGATGTTGGGACAGACCATGGCTATATCCCGATTGCGCTGGTAGAAAGACAATGGATACCTTCTGCAATTGCCCTCGATATTAATAGAGGACCATTAGAACGTGCCAGC
Source organism: Lachnospiraceae bacterium (assembly GCA_045125095.1). GTDB lineage: Bacteria > Bacillota > Clostridia > Lachnospirales > Lachnospiraceae > JBGVMW01. The sequence goes on along the minus strand of JBGVMW010000154.1, from coordinate 1,462 downwards.
CTACATATCAGAGAGCATGGTCTCGAGGAAAAGATTCAGACAAGACTTTCAGATGGCGTAAACAAGCTTCGTCTAGGTGAAGTAGATGCCGTTGTGATTGCTGGAATGGGAGGTCCGTTATTGCAGAATATTTTATCTGCGGGAAAGGATGTACTAAGCTCTGTAAAGGAATTAGTGCTTCAGCCCCAATCAGAAATCGGTGGTGTACGTCATTTTCTGGAAGCAAACAACTATGAGATTCTGGAAGAAAAGATGATAGAAGAAGATGGCAAGTTTTATCCTATGATGCGTGTATGCCATGGACAGATGCATTATGAATCGGAAGCAGAGTATCGGTATGGTCATTTTCTGTTACAGGAAAAAAATGAAGTATTGTATCGTTTTTTGAGAAAAGAAAAAACAACGCTTACAGATATTTATAAGCATTTGCAGAACAGTGAAGGTGTGCGTGCAAAAGCAGGCATGCAGGAAGTTGCTGAGAAATTACAAGTGCTGGAGGATGCATGTGCATATTTTGAAATTAGGAGGAAAGCTCATGAGATGTAGTGAAGTCATAGAAAAGCTAGAGCAATTATCACCACGTTTTTTTGCAGAATCCTGGGACAATGTAGGATTGTTGGCAGGAAGACGTGATAAAGATGTTAGACGTATTTATGTGGCAGTGGATGCAAGTGATAAAGTAATGAATGAAGTATTGCTGTCAGACGCGGATATGCTGATTACACATCATCCATTGCTGTTTTCACCAGTCAAAAGTATTACTACAGATGATTTTATTGGGAAACGATTGGTATATTTACTGCAAAATGATATTTCTTATTATGCAATGCATACCAATTTTGATGTAACACATATGGCAGAGATTGCCTGTGATTATTTGAATCTGGAAGCAAGAAGTGTACTGGATGTAACTTATGAGTGTGAGACAGGTAAGTATGGAATTGGAAAAAATGGTATTTTTCGGTCACCAATGAGCCTTAGAGATTGTGCAGAGCTGGTAAAAACACGTTTTCATGTACCTTATGTTCGGGTATATGGTGACTTGAACAGTAATATTCAGACAGTTGCCATTACCCCAGGTTCTGGAAAAAGTACGATTAAAGCGGCATTAAAGACAGGGGTAGATGTGTTGATAACAGGTGATATTGACCATCATGAGGGAATTGATGCTAATGCACAGGGCTTAGCTGTGATTGATGCTGGACATTATGGAATAGAGCATATTTTTGTGCCGTATATGGAAGTTTATTTGAGAGAAACCTGCGGTGGTGTAGATATTATCACTGAGAAATTTAGGAATCCGTTTGTTACATTGTAGTAATATAGGTAATTGCGAAACGCCAACAAGGTAGTGAATTGTCAGAATTGTTTGTGACAGATAGCTGTTTGCTACATCGTCTATATGTGACCCTCTGAAAACGTCGGCACTTAGGCTGTGTATTTTACAGCCTTAGTGTCCGCT
>JBGVMW010000153.1:0-22854 GCA_045125095.1 Lachnospiraceae bacterium | reverse complement strand
ATTGTCAGAATTGTTTGTGACAGATAGCTGTTTGCTACATAGTCTATATGTGACCCTCTGAAAACGTCGGCACTTAGGCTGTGTATTTTACAGCCTTAGTGCCCGCTACGTTTGAAGGGAGCGAGAGCGCGTCAAATATAGACTATGTAGTAAGCAGTTATATGCTACAAACAATTCTGACAATTTGCGAATGGCCTTCACTTTCGCAAACCTCTAAATAAATATATAAGGAAAGGAACGTGCAGACTGCCCACGAGGCAACAGAGCTGTATAGGGTAACCGTATGAAAAATGAAAATATTGCAAAAGTACTAAAAGCATATAGAAAACATAATCATCTCTCTGTAAACGAAGTCGCTGCACGATTAGAACAACGCGCCCTTCCAGTAGCACCAAAAACCATATATGGATGGGAAAGTGGACAGACACAGCCTGATGCAGATACCCTTCTGCTGCTTTGTGATATATACCAGATTGATGATATTTTAAATGCCTTTGGATATCTCAAGGACGATACCGAACCTTTAATGCTGACCGCTTTTGAGAAACAGCTTATTATGAAATACCGCAACACACCAGATATGCAGAATGCTGTAAATAAATTATTGGATTTGCCATAACAGTTCAGCCCTCAAACTATTCGTAGTCTGAGGGCTGAACTGTTTGTCATTCGTTTCCTTTTTTCCACTTGAAAACCTTGAGTTTCCCACCAATTCGTGCTATGATGGATGGTATGAGTGTAGAAATACTATACAAAACATAACTGCCCAGCCCCCTGCCTACAGAGAGCTTGAACAGTTACTATAAAAAGAAAATGTTACAAAGTCAGAAGACTGAAGGAGGAGACTATGAAAAAAACATTTGATGATTTAATTTGGCAGGTAAAGCATTGCAGCATGAAAAAAGTTGCTGTTGCTTGTGCTCAGGATGATGCTGTATTAGAAGCAGTAAAGGTTGCAAAGGAACGTGGTATCGCAGATGCTATCTTAGTTGGTGATGCCGACAAGATCAACGAAATCGCAGGCTCCATGGGTATGGATTTAAGCGGATTTGAAATCATTGACGAAAAAGATACTATGACTGCTGCTTTAACAGCTGTTAAATTAGTACATGATGGAAAAGCAGACATGTACATGAAAGGTTTAATTGATACAAAATCTTTCTTAAAGAGCGTATTAGATAAAGAAGTTGGTCTTAGAAGCGGACGTACTTTATCTCATGTATGTGTATTCGAAATCGCAGGTGTTGAAAAATTATTATTCTTAACAGACGTTGCATTCCAGACATATCCTACATTAGAGGATAAGGTTGGAATTATCGAAAACACGGTAGAAGTATGCCAGGCTTGTGGTATTGACACACCTAAGGTTGCTCCTTTAGCAGCAGTTGAAGTTGTGAATCCAAAAATGCCTGCTACTGTAGAAGCAGCAGAATTAACAAAAATGTGTGAAGAAGGCAAAATTACAGGCTGTATCGTAGACGGTCCTCTGTCTATGGACTTAGCAATCGATCCAGAAGCTGCACAGCACAAAGGTGCTACTGGCAGAAAGATTGTTGGTGATGCAGATATCCTTTTATTCCCAGATATTCATGCAGGTAACTTAGTATACAAAACTTTAGTACATACTGCTGACGTAAAGAATGGTAACATTATCACCGGAACAAAGGCTCCAGTTATTTTAACTTCCCGTTCCGATGATTTTGAAACAAAAGTAAATTCTCTGGCTCTTGGCTCCGTAGTAGCTGAAGCTATGCAGAAGAATAAATAATGTAACTATGAGGATATTGAATAGTTACTAAATAATTAATACAAGGAGAAGGTTATATGTCAAAAAAAAGTTTAATTATTAATCCAGGTTCTACCTCCACCAAAATTGGTGTATTCGAGGATGAAACCTTATTATTTGAGGAAACCTTAAGACACCCAACAGAGGAAATTGCAAAATATGCAACTATCGTTGATCAGAAGGATTTCCGTAAGGATATCATTATGAATCTCTTAAAGGAAAAGAATTTTGATATCAAATCCTTAGATATGGTTGTTGGCCGTGGTGGTTTATTAAAACCTATTCCAGGTGGTACTTATGAAGTAACAGAAAGCTTATTAGAAGATTTAAGAATCGGTAAGCAGGGACAGCATGCTTCTAACTTAGGTGGTATTTTAGCAAAAGAAATCTCTGACGAAATCGGTGGGGTTCCAGCATATATCGTAGACCCGGTAGTTGTTGATGAATTAATGCCGGCTGCAAGATTATCCGGTGTACCGGAGATTCCTAGAATCAGTATCTTCCACGCATTGAACCAGAAGGCCGTTGCTAAAAGATATGCAAAAGAACATGATGCTCCATACGACGCATTGAATTTAATCGTTGTTCATATGGGTGGTGGTGTATCTGTTGGTGCCCATGAAAAAGGTAAAGTTATCGATGTATTTAATGCATTAGACGGTGACGGTGCATTCTCTCCGGAACGTGCTGGTGGTGTGCCATCCGGCGGATTAATCTCTTTATGCTTCTCTGGCAAATACACAGAAAAAGAAGTATATAAGAAAATCTGCGGTAACGGTGGTTTAAATGCTTACCTTGGAACAAACGATATGCGTGATGTAATCGATAACATGAAAGATGGCGATGAAAAATCTATCGCAGTTTATGATGCGTTTGTATTACAGATTTCAAAAGATATCGGTTCTATGGCTTGTGTATTAAAAGGTAAGGTAGACCAGATTATTATCACTGGTGGTATTGCATACTCTGACGTTGTTATCAGCGACTTAAGAGAAGCTACTGGCTGGATTGCTCCTATTACCGTTTACCCAGGTGAAGATGAATTATTAGCACTTGTTCAGGGTGGTTTACGCGTTCTGAATGGGGAAGAAAAGGCATTAGCATACTAAGAGATTTTTATATTAAGAAACTCCCTCATATAGCAATGACATTTGCTATATGAGGGAGTTTTTGATTACTTCTTATAACGATTCATCATTCTGAATATTTCCAGCCTTTACATGAGGACTAATAAAGTTCGCAAAACTATACTTCCAAAGAATCTCTGAACCGTCTTTCGTATGTGCATTGCGCTTTAGTATCTGCCCTAAGTGTACCTGATGCTCTTTCCATGCCTTACCTCCGGAAGCATTATTTAACATAGTTGGCTGGATGTTATCTAAGGTGTGTGCGAATTTTGCCTCTGGCGTCACACCTTCCTCATATTCATCCCAAAGTCCGCGCACCTGTTCTGCCTGATCCGCAGGAAGCAGGGAAAAGATACGGTCTGCTGCTTTTAACTCTCGTTCCCGCTTGTCTAAATTCGCTTTCGCATCATAGGCATAGGTATCTCCAGCATCAATTTCCACAAGGTCATGTGTCAGCACCAGTTTTATTACCCGTAACACATCTATAGGTTCATTTGCATATTCCGCAAGCAAAAATGCCATCATAGCAAGATGCCATGCATGTTCCGCATCTCCCTCTTTTCTGGAACCATCAGCAAGATAGGTCTGTCTTGTAATTTGCTTTTGCTTGTCTATCTCTGTTAAAAACGCGATCTGCTTGTGCAATCGTTCTTCGTCCTTTTGTTTCTTTGTCGGTAATGGCTTTCCATCCAAAGATGTTTCCACTAATGTATCTCCTTCGTAACGAAGCTTTAAAGAAAAGAATGGCGCTCCCTCCAGTAGCAGTTGGAAAAAGATTTTATCCCCTTCCCAGATAGGCAGATTGCAAACCTCTGATTTTTTTACCCATTCTAAATTACCCTCGTCGCATTCTGTTAATGTTCCCTCGAATCCATCTGCTGTATACAGCCACATATATTCTGTCTCCCAACAATCAGAAAGAAAGGTTACCAATCCACGAAGCTGATAGCTTGTCAAAGTAAGTCCTGTCTCCTCCTTCACCTCTCGAAGCAGACACTCCTCTGGTGTCTCATTTTCTTCAAAATGTCCACCTACACCAATCCATTTATCCTGATTAATATCATTTTTCTTCTTTACCCGATGCAACATCAAGTAGCTGTCATCCTTTTCAATATAGCATAGTGTAGTTAATCCCATAGGAATCCTCCATTCTGTCATGTGGAATATGGTTAAAAATCTTCCGGTAATTTTCATATGTGGACAGCCAACCGAACTGGTTACGAAATTCTCCAGATATGAGATTACATTGTAGCATTATTAAAATTCATAGTCAATATTTCCCAAGGAATAACCCAAACCTTTTGTTGCCCAATTCGTCGTTATCAGCTATAATAGAAGTATCAACTATATTAATTGTGTATACAATTGCAACAATAAGATCTGTTTGCTTATTCTCTACTTGCTTTCGTCACATATAGACTATGTAGTAAGCAGCTATTTGCACAAACAATTCTGATAATTTGCGGCTGGTCATTACTTTCGCAAATGCCTAAATATAGTATATAGATAATTGCGAAACGCCAACAAGGTAGTGAATTGTCAGAATTGTTTGTGACAGATAGCTGTTTGCTACATAGTCTATAGGTGACCCTCTGAAAACGTCGGCACTTAGGCTGTGTATTTTACAGCCTTAGTGTCCGTTACGTTTGAAGGGAGCGAGAGCGCGTCAAATATAGACTATGTAGTAAGCAGCTATTTGCACAAACAATTCTGATAATTTGCGGATGGCCTTCATTTTCGCAAATGCCTATAAATATAGTATAACAGAGGGGGAGAAAATCATATGAAAAGAAAAAAACGAAGAATACTCAGTATTTTATTGACAGCAGCCATGCTGTGCAGTACATGGCAAATGCCGGTGGCAGCAGAAAGTGCAGCCCCATCCCAGGATGAAATAAGTACACAAGCAACCGAAAACGGCGTTACTGTAACCACTCAAAATGAGTTTATGACTGCATTAAAGCAAAACCAAAGTCCAATTACAGTGAATGGCGTTATTACGATTGGAGACGAAGCTGACACATCCGGAAGAATGCTTCCTGTGATGATTCCGGCAAACACAATTATTCAAGGAACAGAGGGCAGCAGTATAAACAGCCGCGCACCTATTCAGCTTGCCGGAGATGGCATATGTTTCCAAAATATTGAATTCACATTTAGTTCCAGTAATGCATTAGGAAGCGTTCCCCATAGGGAAATCTTTTTAGCCGGCCACAGCCTGACCTTGGATAATGTCAGTACCTATTTAGCAGGAGGTAATGGTTCTCTTGGAAACATTGGCGGTACCGAGGAAGAACTGCTTCCATCCGTATATGCAGGGGGCTATCCGAATACTTCGATAGGAACAAACGCTTCCCTGACTATAAAAAATTCCAATTCCAAAACCATGTTTAAGGCTATTTACATGGGGCATGATGCCGGAAGTGATTCTAATGTTCCATACACAGGAAATGCTGTATTGAACTTAGACCATAAAGTGACTGTGCGTGAAGATATCAACACCCGGAAAAATACTTCCGCTACGATTAACGTAACCGGGGAAGGCAATGCAAAATCATTAACATATTTGGGAAATGAAAATACGACATTAACTGTATGCAAAAGCTCCATGCATAATGCAGTTGTCATTGATATTGGTAACCTTATATTAACAGAAAATGCATATTTTTTACCAAAAACAGCTTCTTTCCAAAATATTACAAACATTATTTTAAACAAAAATGCATGTCTGGATTTATACAATATACCAAATGCAATAATTGGTGGTAATTTCACCGGCGGAAATCAAGCTGAACAGACAGATACAGCAGGAATTCTTGTCCTACACGAGGAAGGTGTATTTACTATTAATGGCACGGTAACAGGAAATACCATTCTTCAGACAAATAACCGCAATTTCCCCGGAACTATGTATGGCGACCATACCTATATTTCAGCTACACGAACTGGTGATGCAGAGAACTTTATCTTACCTGATACCGTTATAGAAAGTGGATATTGGTTGGAGTATCAGACCAATGGCTGGGTTGTATGCTATGAATACTACGAAGAAGAACCACCTGCAATTGAACGTATTGAAGTACCATCTGCACCACTAGCTGTTGACCTGGCAGATATCGTTACAGACGATTATAATTCTATACCGGATGATTCCTTTTTTTTAAGTATTGACTGGTACGATACAGCAGGTAATAAGCTGAGTACAGATTGTGTGGAATATCATTACTTATATTGGCTATATGACTATGTAATCTGTATCAAAACAGAAGATTGGACAAGTGAAGACGAATCTATTTTAAGTAATGAAAATTGGGCAAACAATATTACACTGATTGGTTCGAATGAGCACCCAGGTAATTATTATTTTCAGGCGCAAGACGATTCAAAAACAGGAAACTATACCTTTTTATTCTGTTCTGAATCTATTTATGATGCCACTTTAACTACAGTAGCAGACGTGAAAGAAGCTGTAAAAGATATTGTAAAAGCAGAAGTAACTATTCACTTTTTTGATTCCTCTGCCAATCAGGAGAATCCAAACACTGTGGATATTAGCAGCAATGACATTTCTGTAAGTGCTATTCCTGACCAGACATTTACCGGCAATATGATTCTGCCATCCATAACCGTAACAAACACAGCAACCCGCAACGAATTAGTCTACGGTGAAGATTATCTTTTAACCTATAAAAACAATGTCCATATTGGCACACAGACCGCTTCGGTCACCGTAAATGGTATTGGCTCTTACACCGGTCAACGGACACTCTCTTTCAGCATCGTAAAAAGTGACGCCGACGTAACATTAACAGCCACTACAAGCAATACCTCATCTATTACCTATGGTGATACGATTCGATTCATGTTCCAGGCGCTTCCAAAAGGTGTCAGTACTGCTACTATTACCGGCGGAAGTACTGTAAAATTTTATTACGGCAACGAATTACTTGGCACGGCTGAACTCAACAACGAAGGACAGGCTATTTTCAATTACCGTACCACCGAACAAACAATTCCTACAGGAACTTCGACGATTTACGCTACATTTGATGGAACAACGGAACTGAATGCTAATACTGCCACTACTCAGCTAACATTGAAGAAACAAACCATTTATAGCAATAACATTAAAAATATATCCTTAAATGATATTACTTATAATGGAAGTTCAAAGACAACAGACATTTTATTTATAACCTTAGCAGATGATACCCTGCTTTATGCATCAGGTGTAGCAGAATTATCCAGTGTCAACGTTGGCACATACACAACCGCCAATGTGTTAAATTGGTCTTTAAACGCAGAAGACAATAACTGGTATCAGCTTCCTTCTGCTCCTGACACAATTGCAGTGGAACCAAAAGTACATATTTTGAAAGCAGATTCACCTGCGCCAGTTACTATTGACACGATAGCACAACCAAACAGTACAAATAATAACATTTCTCTTTTACATGAACTACCGGCAACCCTTCAAAATGAAGTTGTGAGTTGCACACTTACAAAAGAGACATTTAACAGCTGTATTTCCGGTACCCCAACGTTAACTGACGATATCCTTACTTTTGATGCCGGAGAATCCGGTTCGGAAACCATTACAGTTCTGGTTACATTGAAAAATTATCAGCCAATGACTGTTCAGATTCATGTAACCGTATCGGAAAAATCCGGTGATGGAGACGTACCGCCACATGCTCATTCTTATACCACACAGGTTACAAAAGTAGCAACCTGTACAGAAACAGGTATACGAACCTTCCAATGTTCTGGCTGTAGTGACAGTTATACAGAGGACATACCAGCCCTTCAGCATAGTATAATCACAGATGCAGCCGTAGCACCTACCTGTACAGTGTCAGGGCTAACAGAAGGCTCTCACTGCGCGACTTGCGGTACAGTCCTTAAAGCCCAGGATATCATACCTGCTATGGGACATGTATCTGTAATTGACAATGCCATTGCACCATCCTGCACTGTGGCAGGGCTAACAGAAGGCTCTCACTGCGCGACTTGCGGTACAGTCCTTAAGGCCCAGGATATCATACTTGCTATGGGACATGTATCTGTAATTGACAATGCCATTGCCCCATCCTGCACTGTGGCAGGGCTGACAGAAGGATCTCACTGCGCAACTTGCGGTACAGTCCTTAAGGCCCAGGAAACAATTCCTGCCATTGGACATCAGTATGTGACTGAAAAAACGAAAGCTACCACCACACAAAATGGAGGTACTATCGAAACTTGTACAGTATGTGGCACACAGAATCAAAGTGACATCATTTACGCCGTATCCAATATATCACTTTCTAAAACCAGTTACACTTATAATGGAAAAGTGAAAAAACCTTCTGTCATTGTGAAGGACAGCACTGGACAGTTGCTGAAAAAAGACGTTGATTACCATGTACGTTATTCCTCTGGCAGAAAGAACGTTGGCATCTATACCGTAACCGTAACCTTGAAAGGCAATTATACAGGAAACATACATTTAAGCTTTTCCATTCTGCCAAAAGGCACTACCATTTCTAAGGTTACAGCAAAGTCAAAAGGATTTTTGGTAAAGTGGAAAAAGCAAACGACCCAGACCAGCGGATATGAAGTTCAATATTCCACCACAAAAACCTTTACCAAAAAGACAACAAAGCTGCTCAAAGTGAATAGCAACAAAATCACAACCAAAACATTCTCTAAATTAAAAGCAAAGAAAACTTATTATGTGCGAATTCGTACCTACAAGAATGTTAAGGTTAATGGAACGACAAAAAAGATCTACTCTAACTGGTCAAAAACCATGAAAGTGATTACAAAAAAATAATCGTTGTTGTCACAACAGATTAAGATATGAAAAAAAAGAACTGCTCTTACAAACAAGAGACAGTTCTTTTTTATTTTCTATACACCTAACACTACACACATCAACAAAAGCGGCACTAAAAATATCACGCTCACAATCGTAAAGCAAGCCATATATTTCCCTTTCTTTTCACTGTAATCTGCCACATATAATTTGTAAGAAATCAGGCTTGCCATAGATGCAATTAATGTACCCAGTCCACCTACATTCACTCCTACAATTAATGTCTTTACGTTTTCCGTAAAACCGGAAAGTAACAGTGCTGCCGGTACATTACTGATCACCTGACTACAAACCACAGATGCTATCAATTCATGTCCATTCACCACTTGCTGTAATATTTCATTAATCGCCGGAATCTTACTCATATTTCCAGTAAAAATAAAGAAAAACAGGAAAGTAAGTAACAGACAGTAATCCACATGTTTGAATATTTTCAGGTCATTCTTCCACACACATCCACACACAACGCCCAGGGAACATGCCCATGGCACAATCTTTGCTACAGTGAGCAGACACAACAGAAAGCAGACACTATACACAATAACAGACCACTTATTCTTCTTCACAGGGTTCTGTTCTATCTCCGTTTCTCCCACTTCTTGTAAATTATTAATTGCTTCTTTTGGTATCGCCAACAAAGACAGCGTAATCAATACAAACGCCATACCCGTGATCGGGAGAAGCAGCATAATAAATTCCAACAAATCCATTCCACTTAATGTATACAAATACAAATTCTGCGGATTACCAATAGGTGTCAGCATACTTCCCAAGTTTGCCGCCACCGTCTGTAACACAATCACCAGTATCATGTGCTTTTCCTTCCCTGCCATCTTAAGCACCTGTATGGCAAAGGGTACAAAGGCTATCAGTGCTACATCATTTGTGATAAGCATGCCGGAGAAAAAGCACAGATATACCAGCACTCTGCCAAGCTGTCTTGTATTATGAGTTCCCTTTAACAGACAAATTCCCAGATAACGGAACACACCTATTTTCTGGAAACCAGCCATGACCAGCATTAGTGCCAGCAGAATTCCTAATGTACGCCAGTCAATATATTCTGCATATTCTTTTGAAATCGGTACCATACACATAGAAACAGCCGCTAATATAGCGGCTGCCACCAATACAGTTTCTTTTGCAATAAATTCCTTACACTTTTTCCACATACTTACTGTGCTCTCTTTAACAATTCTTCCCAACGTCTGTCTACTTCTTTCTGGAAGGCTTCGATTAAGTGTTCATTGCCTGGCTTGAACAGATGCTTAAACCGTCCCTGTTTGCTTAAGAAATCTTCAATTGGAAGCTTTTTCTTAGGCTCATAGTTCACTGTCCACTTTCCATCCTCTACCTCGAACAAAGGCCAGTAACAGGTTTCTACTGCTAATTTGCAAATATCCATAATCTCTGGTGTATTGTACTTCCAGCCTCTTGGACATGGAGCCATAATATTTAAAAATGCTGCACCCGGTGTATATATTGCTTTCTCCGCCTTCATGTGAAGGTCGCGGAAATTCTGTACAAATGTAGTCTGTGCCACATATGGTATGTTATGTGCCGCCATGATGGCAGCTAAATCTTTCCTTGTCTGTGGTTTACCGTCACATACTTTACCAACTGGTGTTGTAGTAGTATCTGCATACATCGGTGTTGCAGAAGAACGCTGCACGCCAGTATTCATATACGCGCCATTATCATAGCAGACATATACCATATCATGTCCGCGTTCCATGGCACCTGATAAAGACTGTAAACCGATATCATAGGTACCGCCATCTCCACCAAAGGTAATAAACTTGTAGGTGTCATCAATCTTTCCCTTTTTCTTTAATGCACGGTAAGCGGTCTCCACACCACTTAAAGTTGCACCTGCATTTTCAAATGCATTGTGAATGTAGCTATCCTCCCATGCTGTATATGGATACATAAAAGTAGATACTTCTAAGCATCCTGTGGCATTACCAATCACTGCCTTATCGCCTTCATGCAAACCTCTCAATACATTTCTTACTGCGATGGTACCGCCACAGCCTGCACACATTCTATGTCCCGGAGCTAATCGTTCCGGTTTGCTCATTGTTTCTTTAAAATTATAACTCATACCGCAGCTCCTCCTACCGTCTTAATCCAACGTAACAATAGCTTGTACCATCCTCATTGACGGCACTGCCTGTCTCTAACTCTGCAAAAATCTGCTCAAAATCTTCTACACGGATATCACGACCACCGATACCATACATATAATCCTGAACCTTTGCGTTAAGTCCTGCACGATAGAATCCGGAAACTACTTCAGATGCTAAAGGACCTCCATGGGTACTGATGCTCTCTGCACGATCCATAATTCCTACTGCTTTTATATGACGAAGTGCCTCTGCAATCTCCTCAGCCGGAAATGGACGGAAGACACGAATCTTTAACAGTCCAACCTTTTTACCTTCTAAACGAAGCTTATCAATCGCATCCTTTGCGGTACCTGCCGCAGAACCCATAATTACAATGGCATACTCTGCATCCTCTAAGCAATATTCCTCAAAGAATCCATATTTACGCCCGGACATTGCTTCAAATTCTTTTGCCACATCTAAAATGACTTGTTTTGCATTAATCATGCCCTGAATCTGTCCTCTTTTCGATTCCATGTAATAATTGGATACTGCATATGGGCCTACCGCCATAGGCTGTTTTTCATTTAATAAATAATTTTCCGGCTCATACTCGCCTACAAAATCCTTTACTTCCTTATCTTCTAACAGCATCATATTGGCAAGACCATGACTGGTTATAAATCCATCCTGACAAATCATAATTGGCAGACGCACATCTGCATGCTCTGCAATACGGTATGCCATAACGGTGTTATCATAAACTTCCTGATTGTTTTCTGCATAAATCTGTAACCAGCCGGAATCTCTTGCACCCATACTGTCTGAATGGTCACAATTGATATTGATTGGACCAGACAACGCACGATTTACCAAGGTCAACAATACTGGTAAACGGTCAGATGCTGCCACATATAATTCTTCCCACATAAGTGCCATTCCGCAGGAAGAAGTTGCTGTTACCGTACGGGCACCTGCTGCCTCTGCACCAATAGCGGCACTCATTGCACTATGTTCACTTTCTACTGGAATAAACTCCGTATCTACTTCTCCAGATGAAATATATTTTACAAAATTCTCCGGTATCTCTGTGGATGGTGTAATAGGAAATGCCGGAATTACATCCGGGTTAATCTGCTTTAGCGCATAGGCAACTGCCTCATTACCGGACATACATACTCTCTTAGCCATTTACTTTACCCCCTTCATTGTAATTGCACCGAATGGACAGACCTTTACACAGATACCACATCCTTTGCAGTGTTCATAATCAAATTCTTCACGCTTGCCATCCTTTACCGGTATACAACTATCCGGACAGACCGGTGTGCAAAGCAGACAATGTGTACATTTTTCTTCTATAAATTCAGGCTGTTCATTTGCCCATTCTCCTGTGTTAAACTGCTTGGAAGTCCCCGCTGCATAGATCTGGTTTCCTTCTGTAATATCCTGCCAGGAGCTTTTTTCCGTTATTTTTGAAATATCTGTTGGCATTGTTCTCCTCCATATATATTTATACATTTGTATCCATAATAACCTGCTTCCTTATACATCAAATATTAATGTCTTCCTTTCATATTTTCCAGATTATCATGGTTCTTACATTAATTTTCCAATTTCCTCTAATGTCATTTTCAACGCATTCATGTTACCAGTGATTACTTCCGGTTTTTTTGCAAATTTATGCTGGAACGATTCTTCCATATCCTTTAAAAATGCTTCTTCTTCCATAACGCCGCTGACTTTTACGATTGCCGCTAACATTGGTGTATTTGGAAAATATTTTCCTAAAGCTTCCACTGAAATTTTTCTTGCATCAATGGTGTACACCTTCCCCTCATATCCCTTTAAGTGAGGCATTACTTCCTCTACAGAACGAGCGGTATTGATTACAATTGCACCCTCTTTTTTCAGACCTGCTGTTACATCCACTACCTCTAATAATGTTTCATCCACCACTACCACAAAATCTGGCGAATAGATATTTGAGTGTACTCGTATCTCAGAATCGTGAATTCGGTTGTAAACTGTTACCGGCGCACCCATACGCTCTGGACCGTACTCTGGAAAGCCCTGTACATCTTTTCCTGCCTGAAAAGCTACATCCGCCAACAACAGTGCTGCTGTCTTTGCACCCTGACCGCCACGGCCATGCCATCTGATTTCTATCATACCTATGTTTCCTCCATTGTATTTTTTAACCCACTAACTTTTTTATTATAGCAAATATGGGGTAAAAAGCAAGTTGAAGTATAGGCTCGCCCTCGCAACTTCACTTCTCCAAAATGCTTGCACGCTTTGCCACAATCAGGGTAGTCCCTTGGGACATTCTTCCTCTTAACGGAGTACGCATCATATTTTTATGTACTAGGAAATTTTGAATACGAACGCGCAACAGAATGTTGCGTTTTTCTGGTATATAAAAACAAAGACATGACGATATATTACCATCATGCCTCTGAATTTATTTTCCGTTTACCGAACACTCTCCAATTCTCCATCCTTCATTTTATACACTTCATCACAGAGAATCTCAATATCCTCTCTATTATGACTGGTTATAATAATTAATTTTCCTCTTTTCTTTAACTCCAACACTACCCCTCGTATTTTTTCTACCATCTGTTCATCCAAGCCATTCATCGGCTCATCTAATATTAATATTTCCGGATCTTCCATGATTGCTTGCGCAATACCTAAACGTTGCTTCATTCCTGTTGAATATTTTCCAACTCTTTTTTTACTTTTGGGATCAAGACCTACCATATTCATAGCTTCTACTATCTTTTCTTTATCTGCCACCTGCTTTATGGATGCTAAATATTGCAAATTTTTAATACCAGACATCTCCGGCAAAAAACCTGGTGCATTAATGATAAATCCCATATTTTCAGGAAATTTTATATCTTTTCCCAATACCTTTTCATTTACCTTAATTTCACCAGTAGTAGGTGTTAAAAACCCGGCAATACATTTTAACAATACTGTCTTTCCAGATCCATTTCTCCCAATTAATCCATATACTTTTCCACTTTGCAATTTTAAATTAATATTTCGCAAGATAACCTGTTCTTCTATCGTTTTTCCCACATTACTAACTATGATTTTATTCATAACTCTGCTCCCTTCGCATACTCAATAAGACAATACCGAAAATCATTATTAAAATACTTACTCCAAAAAAAATCCAAGCGTATGACAATGTCAGACCGTAATGCTTGTGGTAATTGGTATATGTTGTCAACTGTACTAATGTCAGCGGTGAAAACCGATATGCCCAAGGTGTCCATGAATTATATATCATTGTGTCTAAAAACACAAAAATTCCTGCAAGGATTACCCCTAATCCTTTCTTAAAAAAATGATTAAACAAATAAATCAGCAAGCCAAAAAAGAAAAAGCATAGCCAAATCAGTACAAATGTTGCAACCAACGCTTCCATTGGTTCATATTTTCCCAATATATAATCATTAACTACTACCTTTACATTAAATTCTGTAGATGCTGTGGTTCTCGCCAGAGTTCCCCAGATTTTCCCCCAACCATCAAGGGAAAATTCTGTTTCTCTTATTAACGAAAGAACACTTACTACAAACAGAAAACTTGTATACATCAGAGAAGATATACACATGTATACCACGTTTCCGATTTCCCAATTTTTCTTCCCTGAACGATACACAATATAAGAAAAGGATTCTCTTCTAAATGGAGCATTACTATACAGAAAAATAATTCCTATTGTTAAAATTGTCAAACAAGTATGGTCATTCATAAGATGAACAAATCCAGTTGGTGTTGCCTTGATTCCAAGGGCATTCACCATTGCTGCAATTGGCTCCAGATTACTGGATATAAAAACAGCCATAACTGCAAACACTAACATATTTCTCCAGCAAAATAACTCTGTATGTAATTGAAGTATAAAAACCCGCCATATCTTTCGTATATTATTCATACTTACCTCCAGCCATCTGCATTTTCATTTTTCTGTAAAAAAGGATTGCTAAAAAGACTATCAAACCAATTGTGAAAATTGTAATCACACATAATGATTCTTCATCTGTTCCAATACCAGCTCGCCCAGAAAGCCAATAATCCAAACGATACTTACCATCAATCCCCAGCAGAACATAAACTCTTGCCAACATATATGATATCAACAAAGGACTGGCAATTGTAACATATATATTTTCAAAATATGCAGATACTAACAATGCCACCATACTCCATAACATTCCACTTAACATCGTTAAGTAGATGAGAATCACAATATACCAAATTCCATTTTCTGTACTTGGCTGAGTGTAATACAACACATTCACACCCTCTTCATATATATATATTGGCTGAAAATAATTGGCATAAACACAAAAAAACAACACCCCTAATGCTGCTGTGATTCCCCCACAAACAATTGATACAAATGCCTTACTGAATGCATATCGCCCATATCCTAAACGTCCTATTACATAATCCCTTATACCACAAGAGCTTTCTTTTGAATAACTGACAGCATATACAGTCGCCGCAAGTACAGGCATCAAATAAGGCATATACGTTCCACCATATGTAATAGAATTAAACAAATAATAATATACATCAATAGATGCCTGACCTGACCAGAGATATGGTATCTGGTTCCATGTATCAAGGCAAATACAAAATGCTACTGCTACTATAAGCATCACTAATTTTAAGGAAAATGCTTGCCCAAAACAAGACTTTATATAATGCACCGTGTTCCATTTATTCTCCATATGCAAGATCGCCTCCAGTAACTGCATTAACACGTTCTCCATAGGAACCCTCTTCATTTGTTATTGCAAAGCACCAATATGGTTGTATATTTCCTTGCGTATACATATTATCCGCCTGTGTATCCGGTACGTAAATATATTCTAACCAAACCTTATCAATGGTATAGCTCTCAGACAGTATTTGCATATCATATTTCTCACGAATTGTTTCACAAGCTTCTTCTGCTGATATCAGCTCTTCTGTATTCTGTATTTCTAAGGTAAACATTCCCATCACATTTATATCTCGAATTGATTCACCATCAATAAATAATTCTATATAGGTACTTTGATATATTGCATCTTCATCCGCAGTTATCAGTGCCGGTTCTTGTGTTCCCATTAACGGAATCCTATTCTTTACAATACCCAAGACCAAATAATAACACTCATCCGATATCATATCTTCTGTTACTTCATGAAATTTACCAATATCAATAGAAGACTGCAAATCCATCTTTTCCATCTCTAACTGCTGCCTTTCCAAGACACGATTTGCATCTACTTTCATTCCTACCAATAGGTTTACTGTTTCATCTTTCTCTAGTTCACAAACAGTTTCCACCTTTTTTATTGCTTTTTGTACTACTTTTTCTTGTACCAGTTCATCTGCATTTGCCCTATCTTTTTGATATTGTAATTCTGAATAATATGCTCCCTGTAATAAATACAAAATATCCTGCTCAGCAACTGAAGATGTATAACTAAATCGCCCTTCCCCTATAAAAAGCGAACTACCATCATCCCCTGTCAGCTCCAATCCATTTGGATTTTCCACTTTTTTCATTTTATCCATATCTTGAATGAATGCATTCGTTATGATATCTGCATCAAATTCTTTTACTTTTGCATGATAGGTATCACAGTTACTAGTTCCTGTATACTCCACTTCTGCATCTATTTTTAAATTATCTGTCAGCTCATATGATAGTCTTTTAGATGATAGACCATCACCAGAAGTCGTTTCCTTGCTTTCATTATTATTTACTATGGTAGTTGTCTTATATCTATCAATATTATCTTTGCTTGCATCATATTTTGAAGTACAACCGCTTAATGTTATTAAACAAGTAATTACTAGCAAACCTAACTTTCTATATTGCATATCCTATACACTCCTTTTCATTAAATCACCAGAGAATGGCTCTCTGGTAATTGGATTACATATTTTTATGGAGTATATTTTCCATATACACGCAATGCAGCACTTGATGTACTACTGTTATCTTTTTTTGCTTTTATTTTCATAGCATCACCTTTATGTACGGTGTTTTGATATGCAATACGTTTTCCTGTAAAATGATTATTATATACTCGATATATATCAACATTATCCGCTCCGCCACTAACACGATGTAATTTACAACCAAATTTATTTGTACTAGATAATGTACTATCTGCATATCCTGTTTCAATATTATAATTTACCAATGTTAGATACCAATTTTGTTCATTATCTGCTTTACTTGCTGAAGCATCATATAATTCCTGAGTTGTAACGTTTGTAAATCTAAAGTTAAACCATAAAGTTTCTGCATTTACTGTTAACGTAGTTGCTCCCAAAATACAAACAGAACATAATGCAGCTACATACTTTTTCACATTTTTTAATTTCATTTTTATTCTCCTAACATACATTTTTTACTCAATCCAAAGCAATATATTTTACCTAGGTACTTCTTCATAAGTATTCTCTTTAAAACTCTAACAAGCATCGCGAATTTGATTAGTGTTTTCTTTTATATAAAGTAGTCTTCTATAATTAGAACTACATTATATCAATATAACCTTTTACATTATCCAATTTATTGTGTAATTGGAGCAAACTTGTTTTATAACATTTTTTATATTGATTGTTCCTTCCCCTACACTTAATTCTGCATTATTGTCCCTTCTCCTCTATACACACAGCACCTATCTACTCATAATATTTTTACATATAAAAATATTCTACACCAAGATAGGACATTAGTATTCTTTTCATATCCTGTGAATGCATATTTCCTTTCTGCAACATAAGGATAAACTCTCCAAAAAGAATATTCTTTGTGTAGATTTCATCTACAACTACTGTAAATAAAAGGAGGTTATTCAGCACCCTACTTACTATTTCCGGCATGCAGCCTTGACTCACCAAGTCAATGGCAATCTTTTCAAAATCACTAGCCCCTTGTTGTACATAACTATCAAATGCACATATTCCGCATTCATCCACTTTATTTTTTAATTCCATCAGAGCTTCGATGTAATTTAATAACACTTTCTTATTTTCCTTGCATGCACAAACTCGATTCCAGTCAACATTTAATTCATTCTGAAACATACACATATTCCTTTCTACTTTGGAAATTTTATTCCTAAAGCAGTCGTTGTTTCTCCTCCATCAGACACAGTTCAATAATATCTCATATATGTAAAGAAATCTCCCAATATTGCCTTTTTATTCAATTGATATTTTTACCCCAGTAACCATTCCATAAAATTCCAGAATAACTTCATACTATAACAAAATCCAATATGTAAATCATAAAACATAGCGATTTTCTCCTTTTTTTTACAAAATAACAGATAATCACTATGTTTTCAACAATAACCCCGTAAACGTCGACTTAACCCCGTGAACGTATTATTTTTTCCCTTTATTGATTGGTAACGCAATCGTCACCCTAAATTCACCGTCTCTACATTCCCACGAAAAAGTCCCATGGTTTTTCTCAATAGTTTCCTTCACATTTTTTAATCCGATTCCATGATTCTTTTTATCTTCTTTAGAAGATATTGGAAGATTACTTTTTTTATCTATCGCCTTCTCGGCAGAACAATTTATAATCTCTAATTTCATATATTGCTTGCCTTGCACAGCATTTACTTTCAAATACTTTTCATCTATATCCAGACACTCTAATTCCTCTACAGCATTTTGCAACAGATTTGCAACTATTGTACACAATTCTACATGACTCATTGCAATACTCTCCGTGCAATTTCCCTTCACAATCACTTCTGCATCTTTTAATTGTGGAAGTAATCCATTCAATGTTGCATCTATCACTTCATTTCCTACTGTATAACATGTTTGCTGTATTGATACAACCTGCTTCTGCAATTGCTCAATATAATCTACTACCATCCGTTTATCTTCTTTTTCAGCCAATCCCTGCAAACAGATCAGATGATTGATAACATCATGGCGGAATCTCCTTGTTGCTTCCTCCTTTTTCAACATGGCTTCGTAATAATTTTTCTGTGTTTCCGTTAAAAGTCTTTCTACTTCTAAGTTTTTTTTCATTTTCTTATTTATGTCATTCATATAAAAAATAAATAACACAAGAAATACCAAACTACTAAAAGAAAACATAGATGTCACATTTGTAAATTTATAAAATTTACTATTATTAACATAACCTGCAGCATAGCTTAAACCACCAATTGTTAATGGTATGGATATTCCCATAATCACCATGGCACAATAAATCCAGACCTTTAAAATACCTTGTGTTACCTTTATATGTAATTTCATGAGTCGATATTTTTTGCACACAGCAATAATCAACAACAGCACTAAAAAAATACTACTACCCATCAACCATTCAAAATCACTCATAGAAGCAATATTAACCTGTATAATCATTGACAGCAACGCCTGTATTGCATACCAGCAACTATTCGTAAAAAAGATTATTTTCAATGTACAGATTATTTTTCCCTTAAATGAACTATTAAGCGTAAGCATCAGATTAAAAAATATAAATATGGAACTAATAACAGCATCTTCACTAATCACCTTATTCACCAATAAAAATGCATATAAAATTCCAATTAACACATCTGCAAATTTATGTTGTGTTTTTATATCAAAAAAAATGTAATTAAACAATTGACATTGTAACCAATATACTATATAACTGATTACCGCCACTACTGTTATCTCATCTAAAATTAACATCATACTCTATATATCGCCTTTCAAATTCCTTCTTTTTACGTATGGAAACTTTCATATCAATATTATCTACTTTCACAATACCATCCTTATACTCATCTATCCATCTCATATTTACAATATATTTTTTACTGATGCGAAAGAAAAATTTTTCTTCAAGAATTTCTTCCAATTTTGACAAAGACGTTTCTTTTCGAAATATTCCATGTCTTGACACAAACTCCACAGAACTATCTGTAGCTTTTATAAACTTAATATCTTTTTCACATATCTCATACTTATTTCTCGCTAGAAATACCTCTATGGTTTTTGTATCAAGTTGCTCTTCTAATCCACGTCTTAACACCGCTTTTATTTCTTCCTTTTCAAATGGCTTGTTAATAAAATCAAAAGCATTGATTATAAATGCTTCTCGGAAGCGTTCCACTCTGCTGGTTACCATTATAATCTTACAATCCATATTTCGATCCCTTAACTTATGCCCCACTTCAATTCCATCCATATCTGGCATTTCGATATCTAAAAATAAATAATCTATCTTTTCCGCTTCTTCAAATACTTTTTTTCCAGAATCAAACAATACAATTTTTCCATCCACATCCAACTCTACTAGACATTCTTCTACTAACGTTCTTAACAATTCTAATATAATAGACTCATCGTCACAAATTCCTATTCTTACCATCTCTCCACTCCTTTACTCTCTCCATTATACCTCATCCTTTGTTTTATTACAATCTGCTTATTAAAAAAAGCAACCATCCAAAAGCATTCTAGCTTTTGCATGGTTGCTGTTTTTTTTAAATTGACTTACTGCAATATTGCATTTGTTTCTCCGATGACTTCCTGTACTCTATCAGCTATTTCGGAAACCTTGTCCATTGCACTCTTGATGGTTTCTCCATTGTCGGAGGTGATCTTTACTTCTACAATGGCATCATCCACCGCACTTAAAAGCTCTTGGATGGTTGTCTCGAATCTTTCCACTACTGTATTGACATCCGTGATTGCATTCTGAATGCCTTCCTCACTTTCTCTGGCACTTCCCACAGACTGTTTGGAATTCTCTGACAGCTCACGAATATTAGATGCAACCACAGCAAATCCTCTGCCGGCTACTCCTGCTCTTGCTGCCTCAATTGCCGCATTCAGTGATAAGAGGTTAATCTTTCCTGCAATCTTTTCCACATCCTGAGTCATCACATTATATTTTTCTACACTCTGGTTAATATTGTCCATAGAGTTGATGATTTTCTCATTCAGAAGATTCAAGTCACTCATATGCTTTGCAACATTATGCATTTCATCAGAACTTTTAACCCCAGCATTTCGTATGATGTCAGCTTCTTCCTTAACACTTTCGATATTCTGTGTCAATTCCCCAAAGATCTCTATCAGTTCATTATTCATCATAAGAACCTTCTCATTCACTTCTGCTATTCTCTGCTGCTCATCATGAATCATCTTCAACATATACTGATGGCAATTTTCCTTTTCGTTAATGCCTGCTGCAATAGCCGTTGCCATTTCACGACAAGTCTTATATCCACAAGCATGGCAGTCAAAATGCTGTTCTATCTCTGTATGCTTACCCATTGCTTCCAATGCTCGTTTAATATCTAACTCCGTTATCGCATCCTCTTTCTGCTTCTTTGGCTGGTATGTTCTCATAAAATCATTGAGATTTAATTTCTTGTCAAATTCTGCAAACTGCTGATCCACGCCCTTTTTCGTGAATTTACTCTTTCTAACCTTCCGGGCATTTCGCTCAACTGTGTGCATAATATCACTTACTTTATAACGCTGGTAATCCACACCGATTGCCGGTCCGCCATTACATCCGTTTTCGCAGTTTAGAACATCAAATACATCCGGAAGCCATTCCTTCGGCTGCTCACTATAACTATCTAAATCCTCATACAAACGACCGATTCCTTCAGAAGTAATGACCTGCATTTCTGGTGCATGAACCAGAAGATTTTTCATTAATCCGCCTGGTTTCGGATAAATAGCTCCCTCTAAGCCTTCATATGCATCAAAGTCCTGCTCACGTTTTAGCGCAATCTGCGAAAGTGAAATATGCTCGCGTTCAAAATATTTGTGCAAATGCTCCATAGTCACATTATAATGGATCTCACCAGTATCATGAAACTCATCAATCTTAGCAATACATGGTGAAATTGCTGCAATCTTTCCTTTAAAGCCCAGTACCTTTCTCAAATAAATAGCAATACAAAGCATTGGACTTTGTACCGGAGAAAGATGTGGTATCAGCTCTGGTTTGTGACGCACAATATAGTTTACTACTGCGGCACATGGCTGGGAAATCAGCTTCTCACCCGGATGTGCTTCCACATATCTCAAATGCGCCCATGTACAAATATCTGCGCCAAAACCAACATCATATATATTCTTTACCCCCTGGTTTCGAAGCCACTGCAACACATGACGCCACTTACCATCAAACGCTGAGCGAATTGCCGGGGCAACAATAACAGCTATATCATGTCCAGCTTTTAAATCTTTAAAAAAGGTCTCCGTATCATCCTCAAAGCTTCTTGCATTATGGGCACAAGCTTTAATACAAGCGCCACATTTAATACATTTCTCATCATTGATTAAAATCTTTAACTGCCCATTTTCATCCATCTGTGTGACATTGGCTCCAAATGCCGGGCAAACTCTTACACAGGCATTACATCCTACACACTTTGATTCATCCACTTGAATAATACTCATGAACATACCCCCTATTAATTTTACACTTCCCTCTTCATTCATTTGAAATTATTTCTGAATATATATGCATATTAAACAATTTCTTTTACTTACTATTATAAATTATACGTCACTTACTGTCAATATTTGCCATTATTGTTTGTATTTTAGAACATTTTTTGTTTATTTTTTCACATAATCAAAAAAGTTTTTTTCGTTTTTAACAATATGACATTTCATTTTGCAAAGCAAATAATCACATATCTTGTTCTACCTTTACGAATATATTGACTCTCCTTCTGCATATACATAAGAAAAGGCAATTGCGAAACGCCAATAAGGTAGTGAATGGTTAGAATTGTTTGTGACAGATAGCTGTTTGCTACATCGTCTATATATGACCCTCTGAAAACGTCGGCACTTAGGCTGTGTATTTTACAGCCTTAGTGTCCGCTACGTTTGAAGGGAGCGAGAGCGCGTCAAATATAGACTATGTAGTAAGCAGTTATTTGCCACAAA
>JBGVMW010000152.1:0-3489 GCA_045125095.1 Lachnospiraceae bacterium | reverse complement strand
AGCTGCTTACTACATAGTCTATATTTGACGCGCTCTCGCTCCCTTCAAACGTAGCGGACACTAAGGCTGTAAAATACACAGCCTAAGTGCCGACGTTTTCAGAGGGTCACATATAGACTATGTAGCAAACAGCTATCTGTCATAAACAATTCTGACAATTCACTACCTTGTTGCCGTTTCGCAATTACCTATAAACAAGCATTTATGGAAAGGAGACCCTCATTTTGAATGCGGAAAAGAAATCACTTGATAGCATAAAACGACTGAATCGAAAAACATTAACAAGTATATGTGGTCGTTTAGAAGCAACGATCGTTCGTACCTTGAAAGAAGCTGGAGTATATCATCAGGTTTTGTCGAGGGTGAAGTCGGACAATTCGATTCACCGTAAAATGAAATGGGGCAAGTATGGAGGGGAAAAACGAATACAGGATATCATAGGTATTCGGATTATTTTATATTTTCAGGACGATATTCGAATCTGTGAGGAAATAATGACAGATTTGTTTGGTTCTGCCGAATGGGCTAAAAGTCGGAATGGAGTGGATGAATTTAAACCATCTAAAAGAAATGGTGTGTTTCAATTGCCAGAGGAGTATGCGGAGAGCTTAAACAAGCATTTTGACACATTTTATTTTGATAAAACCTTTGAACTTCAATTTCGTACCATTAATTTTGAGGGATGGCATGAGATTGAACATGATATGCGTTATAAAAATCGCCATAGTGATATGTATGAAGTATTTGGCTATCGTGAAGCTTCCCGTATGTTGAATGGAATCATTGCAGCATATGAAGTGCATGACTGGACTATGGTTAAAATATTTGATGATTTGGCGTACAAGCACTACGATGATAAACATTGGGAGGCTATGCTGGCATCAAAATGCCGTCTGCGATTAGCAGAAGAACATCGACTGGATGAACGGCTGATACCATATATTGGCGAGATTGCAGATGATATTTTAGCATGCTCGCGTTTGGATTTGGTGCGAGCCTTAATACCAGAGGTGAGGCGGCATAATTATATAATCGATCTGAATTTGCTGGTTTATGTATATAATTGCAAAGTTTCTTGTGTAAGAGAATGTCTTGCCATTACGAAACTGTTTCATAAGGATGGCTCTTTGTTGCAAAGAGAAGAACAGGTGCAGGCTGATATGGAACCGTTGAAAAAACGTACCGTATACAGTGAACAAATAGAAATGGATCCGGATAACTATAATTTGATGACAGTAGCAAATATTATATTTGAATGGAGTCGAAAAAGATTTGGCAGTGTGTTCAGTCATTTTTATGAAGAATATACTTCTGCCGAAGCGATAGCTGTGGTGCCATCCCATCATATACTTCGTGAAAGAATGGGCTATCGATTGTATATGTCGATTAATAAGAAGAAAGATTCCTTGCAATTTAGCTGTTATTATGCAGATATGGACAATCCGGCGTCGTTTTGGCAGGTGGATGCCAGTATGCGAAATCATATATTGGCTTCGGAGGCATATTATTGGTCTCCTAATTCAGAGGCTGGTGATTGCGCAAGAATGGAACCGGAATTTATGAAAAAATTCTAACATTTTTGTAAGAAAACTTGAAATAAATGGTAAACTATGTGTATATTACAGATGTGTTTTCAAAGTAATTATATAGGTATGGGGAGTAGACAGTACGAATGAGGATCGTACGACAAAAGAGGGTTAAAAATATAGCAAGAAAGAAGAGATGATTATGAGTGTAACAACAATTAAATCATTTCCAGCATCAAGCTACAAGACCATACCGATGCAGGAGAATAATGCATACTCTGGGGAAAGACATTCAGGTACTGCAGATGAAAAGAAAACAAATAATAAGAAGGAAAAGGCAGTTTGGGAAGATGCATTAAGCGTTTCTCTTTATGCCAGTGAAGACACAGCAAAACGTAGTGTAGGCACTTCTTCTTATACTAAAATCAGGCATATGGTTTATAAGCAAAATATGTTGGAAAGACGAGCTGAACTATTAAAGAACAGCAAAGCTTCTGTGTTAGAAAATGTAACAGCAGAAACAGAGGCAGTCGAGAAAAATGCAACAGTTGATGCCAAACAGCAGAAGCTGATGGAAAAAGCTGTAAAAAAATATGTGGTTTCAGAGTCTTATGTAAGGCTTCCTGATGCAGTGGGACAGAGTGATGGCACAAATGGTGTAGGCAGCATTACAGCATTATTTGGCAATTATAATGTAGATAAAACATATAGAATGCAGCTTACTACTGTTGACGTGCAGTGCTAAGAACATAAATATAAAGGTAGACTAGGGTGACAGGGTCACAATAGTCTGCCTTTTTCGCATATTTAGAAACACGTAACCATGAGGGTGCTGAATGGTTAAGAAAATACAATAGTTCATTGTGATAGGAAATTATCAGGTGTATTAAAAATATCTTTACTATACAGTAATTTTGGTGTATTATTTTGAATAGGTTTGTGCGAAAGGACAGTAGTCATGAATATACGAGAAGCATTAAAAGATAAAAAAAGAATAGTAGTAAAAGTAGGTTCTTCTTCCCTTACTCATCAGGAAACAGGAAGATTGGACTTGAGAAAATTAGAAATCTTAATCCGTGAATTATGTGATCTTCATAATCAGGGAAAAGAAGTGATATTGGTATCTTCCGGTGCAATTGCAGTTGGGCGTGCTGTGGCAGGGTTAAAAGAAAAGCCTTCTAAATTAGCTGTAAAACAGGCGTGTGCAGCCATTGGGCAGTGTCGTCTTATGATGATTTACCAGAAGCTGTTTTCAGAGTATAACCAGATTGCAGCACAGGTGCTTATGACAAAGAAAACAGTAGTTGATAATTTAAGCAGACATAATGCACACAATACATTTTTGGAATTGTTGCAGTTAGGTGTCATACCAATTGTAAATGAAAATGACACAGTTGCTACTTACGAGATTGAATTTGGTGATAATGATTCACTTTCTGCAATTGTTGCAGCTTTGGTGGATGCTGATTTACTGATTCTGCTTTCTGATATTGATGGATTGTTTACGGATGACCCGCGTACGAATCCGAATGCGGAATTTATAGAAGAAGTTCAAGAATTAAATGAAGAATTCATGTCTATGGGTAAGGGCACAACAGGAAGTAATGTTGGCACTGGCGGTATGGCTACCAAAATGATGGCAGCTAAGATTGCAACCTCTGCCGGTGCAGATATGGTAATTGCCAATGGAAATGATTTTCATAACATTCATAAAATAATAGAAGGAAAGAATGTTGGTACGATATTTAAGGCAAATAAGACAGATGATGAGTATTATTTGCAATACTTATTAGAACAGGAATAAAAAGGCAATTGCGAAAGCGATGACCATTCGTAAATTGTCAGAATTGTTTGTGGCAAATACCTGCTTACTACATAGTCTATATTTGACGCGCTCTCGCTCCCTTCAAACGTAGCGGACACTAAGGCTGTAAAATACACAGCCTAAGTGCCGACGTTTTCA
>JBGVMW010000151.1:0-41848 GCA_045125095.1 Lachnospiraceae bacterium | reverse complement strand
GTAGATACCATTTCTCTCTGTGTAGATGTACTCTGCCATCTTAGGGTTCCATCTTCTTGTCTGATGTCCAAAATGAACACCTGCTTCAAGTAACTGCTTCATTGAAATAACGCTCATGTTTCTTTCCTCCATTTGGTTAAACTCTACCGTGCGTTTCCGTCTCCGAGCCATCTGAATCCAGACACCATTCTCGCGAATCCGCGCACGTGATTTTTGACTGACTTATAAAGTGTATCATACCAATGCCTGTCTTGCAAGCATTTTTTCTTATTCTTTACCAATTAATTTATTTGCAATTTCTTCGTAGGTATCGTCGGAACTAATTGTATGATCGCCTACCCAGATCTTATTGTCATATCCGTTTTCCATCATAAATTTATCGAATTCATCAGAATCCTCTATAATACCTTTTTCCTTAAGCTGCTTTGCCACTTTATCGGATGACATGCCGTTTGTAATGGTTATTTCCACTTCAAAGGCCTCCTCTAAATCCCGATTCGCATTGTCCACAATCTCGTCTGCCGTTGCTTTTATATCACTTTCCGCTTCCTTCGCTTCATCTTCTTCGGTCTGTACTTTGTTTTCTTCCGTGTCATTCTTATTCTGCTCTATATTTTGCTTCTGGTTTGATGGCACCTGTTTGTCACCGTCATACGGTGAGTCTCCGCCTGTAGTCACAGAGTTCTCATACATTGCAGAATCACCGTTGGTTGTTGCAGGTTCTCTGTCCGACTGGTCTGGCAAATTTGTCACATCCTCCTCATAAACCATCCCTAGTTCTTTCGCTGCCTCCACAATCTCCTCATCCGTCATAGTAGCGTTCTTTATGGAACGCATTTCTATATTGTGTGAAATCGTCAAAATGCAGGTGCTGACTACAACACCTGCCGCAATTCCTCTTAAATAATATTTTAACCTCATAACCGTCCTCCCAATTGAAATAATTGCATACGTGAAACTAATAGTTCTTTTCTTTACGTTGTACTTGAATGTTGGGAATCATACAGATCTAAAACCAGCTTTACTTCACCACGACCGATTCCTAACTGCTTTGCAATTTCAATTTCTGTCAATCCCTTCTTTGCTAATGCTACAATTTCTTCATTTTTGTTCATCTTTTTAACAAATCCGGATAATAACGGTTTTTCTTCTATATCTGACTTCTTGTCAGAACTTTCTTCCTGTTTCATAAGCATTTCTAGTTCAGCCATCAAGTTTTCTTCTACTTCCGGCTTCTGCTCTGTCATGCTTTCCTGTTCAAATGTCACCGCACTTTCAACAGCCACCGATTGCTCTGCACTCATCAACTCTATAGATGCATCCTGTTCATTCGCCTGTCCTGCCTTGGACATATGCTCCTGCATTTTATTCTGCATCTGCATGCCAATGTCTTGCAATACGCAATCGGCTGTTTCTCTTGCCCGGTCTTCCATTCCATCCAATTCATACAGAATTGCATTCTTTGACTGCTCCATAGCCTGTCCAGCCTGTCGAACCATATCATTCAATGCTTCTCCGTCTGCTGCCATGTCTGCAATATCTTTTTTTATCTGCTCTGTCTCTTTCGCATACTGTTTAATTGACGTAAGCATATTTTTCACATCCTGCTCCTTATCACACATCATACTGTGAAGGAACAATACCTCTTTGTGCGCTTTGTCAATTTCTTCCAATACAGTATCAGAATATTCACTTACCGCCATAATTTTTTCATTTGAGGTCTTCTCTAAAGCCCGCTCCACTGTCTTTACTGCATTAGCAGCTTCTTCCTCTGTTTTATCCTCAAACATTTTTTTTGCAAGCACAGCTTCCTGCTCATAAATCCTCTTAATCTGCTCTGTGGACATCTTCTCCTGCTCCTGCGACATTGCCTTTTCCGGCACAAAGAAACTTATCACAAAAGCTGCAATCCCTACAATCACTAATGCTATTTCTAATGGCGACATTATTATTTTCTCCTAAATTCTCACATCAAATCCACCGTGTGGTCTTGAACCAGTTGTAGCATTTTTACTGGAAGACATTCCGGCCGATTTTGATTTTTTTTCTTTTCTTTGTGAATAATATTTATTTTTTCCTTCTTCTTTTGCATCAAATTTTTCATTTTTCTGTTCACCCTTTTCGGAATTCTCCACACTCCTGCTGTTGTGCTCAATTTCCTTCTTGAACTCATTCTGAAAATTTTGATTGTTTACCGCAGCTTTATTCTGTTCTTGCGAATGAATCTGCGAAACATCCTGTGTTCTTGATATAGTAGTATTTACATCAAATGGACGAATGATAGACATAACAACACCTGTTCCTTTTCTAATTAGATTATTTTGTTACATCTTCCCACTGCACAGGGAAAAAGTCAAGTCATTTCACAAAAAAGATACATCCTTTTACATAGAATGCCACTTAACTTCTCCCTGCTCCTTTGTAAAGCGGCAAAATCCCATATTATCCTTTACAAAATACGACACATCACTAATCGTTATTTTGGTTCCCGGATAAAGATTACTTCTCACTCGAACAGTTGCTTCTGTCTCTAACTCCAGCAATCCTCGAATTTCTTCCACTTCTTTACAATTCTTGACAATTCGTTTTTCATTTTCATCAATGGTACGCTGTAACATTTGTGCACGTGCAAGCTGGTCTCTTGACATCTTCTCTCCTGCACCCATTCGTTTACCAAATGCAATCACTACCGGCTTTGCCGTAGAAATAATCTTTTCAGATTCCGCTATTTCGCGTTCCATTACCTGCAACCGTTCTTTCAGTATTGGATCCACTCCAACCTCTATCACAGTAGCAGTTCCCATCGGCGAACCAATTGACTTCGCACTGATTAAATTGGTGGAACGCACTACTCCACCAGTAATAAATCCCTTTTTTCCGTCTACTTCGATATCACCTTTTGCAGATACTCTGCTATGTAAGACAGCATCCGTACGAACAAATCCTCCAGCTTCTACTGTTGCATTTTCAATAAATTTTGCTACTACATTACCTTTTGCCTGCAAATCCGCCTTGCCCATACCCTGTATTCCACGCTTAATCAAGATATCGCCTTCTGAAATCAATTTTGCACCTTCTACTACACCATTGACATCAATATTCCCATTTGCTTTAACTAGAAAACCACTCCGTACATTGCCCTTTACCATTACATTTCCATCATACACAATATCACCAGTGGAAACATCTACATCTTCTACTTCAAAGACATCAGATACAAAGACTTGATCATTTACCAAAGACGCATGCCCACTGATTAATGTTTTTAATGTAAGCTTGTCCTCGGAACGTTCAATATTTTTACCATATCGTAACTTTAATTTTTTAACATCACGTGGCTTAATTGGTTCACCCGTTACTGTCATGCCAGGTACACCCGGCACCTCAGGCTTTAATTGTGCCAGAATATCTCCAGCAACCACTCGAGCAATGTTATTCAAATTATGAAAATCTACACTGCCATCATCATTTTCTTTTGGTTTGTGACCTATCTCGGTATTAAATAAATACGTGATGACTGCATCTTCTCCCTGAACAGGTTCTTTTCCCACTGCAATTTCATAATCTGTACAGTACTTCTGTTCTTTCAAAAATTTTTCAACAATCTCTTTTCTAATACCAAACTTTACCCCAGCGACCACCAAATCAGAAACAATATCCTCAACTGTCATGACTTCTCCCTGATTCGAAGCAGGGTAAAAGCGTGCAATCGCAGACATTTTGTCTTCTGCAATTTGCACACTTAATGACTGTCTCTCAGGTAATACTTCTTTATCACAAACAATCATTTCTGCTGGTTCATCTTTAACGCTCATGATGCAATGATTTATCTTTCTAACATCCACATCCGGAATATGGTGTTTGTTTAAATACTGAATTACTTCACTTGCATTCAGTCGTTCTCCATCCCCCTCAGGTGGAAAGAAAGAAATATAAGTAGCACCATTTTTTACCACCAATTGAAAATAACCGTTTTTCCCACTCATAATACCGTCTCCCTTATACACTGGTCAAAATCCCCATATATTTTCCCAGCTTTTGCTTCATTTTTTGCAACGCCCTTGTATGTAATTGAGAAATTCTAGATTCCGAAACTTCCAATATTTCACTAATCTCTTTCAACGTCAATTCCTCATAATAATACAAAATAATAACTTTACGTTCTTTCTCTGTCAGCAAGTGCAAGGATTCCATAAGCATTTTCTTCAACTCATTCTCCTCAAGTACCACCTCTGGCTGACCATATCGACTGTCATCCGGAATGTCAATGGTCTGGTTTTCTTTTCCATTACCATTGTCCATATATTCATTCAATGATACAAGATTCGTGACTTTCATCTGCGATTGCCAGCTTAGCAATTCCTCTTCAGATATTCCAATTCGTTCTGCTATCTGTGCATCACTAGCAGTTTTTCCCATTTCCGCTTCAATCTCTTTTACTGCATTGTCTATCTTTTTTTGCTTTTGACGCAGCGTTCTCGGTATCCAGTCCATCTTACGAATCTGATCCAGTATAGCACCACGTATTCGCAATGAGGCGTAGGTTTCAAATTTTACTGCTTTATCATAATCAAATTTATCAATCGCATCAATTAATCCAAATATACCATACCCTACTAAATCATCATATTCTACATTGTATCCAAGATACATGCTAAGCCGCCCAGCAACTAACTTAACCAATGGCGCATATTCAACTATAATTTTCTCGCGAAGCTCGGGAGATTTCGTTTCATTATATTTTTCCCATAATTTCTTCCGTGCTGTTTCGTCCATACCAGCCTCCAGTTAACTTTTTTCTTATGCATTTGATTCATTCACAACTTCTTTTGATGTTTCTTCTTCGTTAGCTTCTTCCTCTTCTTGATTTTCTTCTTCTGCACGTTTGATTAATACAGATTCAAGAACACCTTTCGCAATCTGTCCGATTATAAAGAAAATTACTAATGTAAAAAGTAATGATTTTAATGCAAACATATTGTCTGCATGGTGCAATATATTTAATATTGCTGTTATTGCTCCGGCAACTAACATTACCAAAGCAGGTATATACTTTGTCTTCACGGAATCACTCCAATTTTATATTGTCTTTTTTGGTTTGCCCACTGACTTAATTAAGAACTCTCCTGTTTCTGAATAAAACTCAACGGTACGACCATAGTTTAATCCTGTATCCTCTGCTAAAAGTCTTATATTTAATTCTTTTAGCTTTTTCTTAGTGCATTCTACATTACGATCTCCAATCCTTACCATTTCTGAATCCGCTTTAAAAGCAAACATCTGCGCACCACCAGCAATTTTCGCTACCAAACGACTCTGGTTAGCACCCGCCTGTACCATAAGTCTGACAAGCTCATCAATCCCTGTGTCTGCAAACTTTGCCTTATTATCATTATTACGAATCTTCGTACTATCTGGAAGCATAATATGTGCAAGTCCAGCAACTTTTGTAACCGGATCATAAAGAGCAATTCCCACGCAAGAACCTAATCCTAATGTTGTGATTGCATTTGGAAACGGACAAACTTTCAAGTCAGCCATACCGACCTTAATCATTTCCGCCATATTCCTATCACCCACTATAAACCTAATGAACTTAAGATTGTATCATACGATTCCAAATCCGGTATTAATAAAAAGTAACCATTGATAGCAACGTCATCGCCAAATTCGGTTTCAATCATTAATGCTTTATCTCCCAACTTTCCAAATTCAATTGCAGGAACGCTTAAAATTGCTCCTGCCATATCAATGGTAAGATATGGTATCGAAGCTGTTATCTTTAAATGTGTTAAACCTGAGAGAGCAGACAGATACGCACCTGTTATAATGTTGCCAATTTCCTGCAATGCAGACAATTCCATCTCGCCAAAATCACTTTGGGCGTTCGTATACATACCCATTAAGTCATTTACAAGCTGTCTCGCCGCATCCTTACTTAGGAGAAACATCATACTTCCACTGATGTCATCCTCTAAGAACAGGTAAATTCCTACAACAACTTCTTCTTCGCCACCAATAATACTTCCCAATTTATTAAAGGGCACCAACTCAATTTTCGGTACACTCATGTCCAGCTTTTTATTCAAAAGCTGGGCAAGAGCAGTTGTTGCATTACCAGCGCCAATATTTCCTATTTCGCGAAGAACATCAAAGTACATATTGTCCATCTCGTTATCTAAACTAACCTTAGACATCATGTCACCTTCTATTCTCTTTTACACTATTCTTTTTCTTTTTCAATAATTACTGCGTGCAAGTCAAGCAATGAAATCAATTCATCTGCATGTTTGCCAATCCCGTTAATAAAGCCTGCATGCTCATCTTTTGCATCATATGTTGGTCTTTCAATTTCATCATTTTCCAAGGTAACTACTTCTTTTACCTCATCTACAATAATACCAATGGATGCTTGTGGCTCTAATTTAATAATAATAATTCTTGTACTATTAGAAAACTCATCCTTCGGCAAATCCATTTTAACTCTCAGGCTCATTACAGGGATTACTTCACCACGAAGATTAATTACGCCGTTAAAGTATGGCTGCACCTTTGGTACCCTTGTAATCTTCTGCATGCGTACAATATTATCAACATACTTGATGTTAATACCATACTGTTCACTGCCAACTTTTACTACAATATATTGCGTTGTATCAAATTCTACTTTATTCATATCTTCCATGCCAGACACCCCCTATTAAATAAGTACGTTTGCATCCAGAATCAATGCAACTTCACCATCACCTAAGATGGTAGCACCGCTAATAATCTTGTTGTTTTCAATATATTTGCCAAGCGATTTGATAACGATTTCAGCCTGTCCATTCAGACTATCTACCACTAATCCTGCCAGCTTGTCACCCTTCTTTACAATAACAACTGTAAGGCTTTCCGGTTCTTCCTCACGCGGTGGAATATCAAGCACCTGCTCCAAACGAATAATCGGTATAACAGAACCACGAATGTGAATTACTTCTTTTGCCTGAACATACTTAATATCACTTGGTGCAATATCTTCAATGGTCTGGATGCTACCTAATGAAATTGCATATTTTTCATCGCCAACTTCTACTAAAAGTGCCTGAATAATTGCAAGTGTAAGAGGTAATCGAATGATAAATGTAGTTCCTTCCCCTAACTTTGTCTTAACCTCTACATCACCACCCAATGCCTCGATCTTTGACTTAACAACATCAAGTCCAACACCACGACCAGATAAATCTGATACTTTTTTTGCCATTGAGAAACTTGGCATGAACAGAAGATTAATAATTTCCTTATCCGACATATTCTCAGCCTGTTCTGCTGTGATAATGCCACGTTCAATACCTTTATTCTTAACATTCTCTACATTAATACCATTACCATCATCACCAACTTCAATGATAACGTTATTACCTTCCTGATATGCATTCAAGAAAATAGAACCAACCGGTGGTTTACCTCTCTCTGCACGTACTTCTGCATCTTCCAGACCATGGTCTGCAGAATTACGAAGCAAATGCATCAACGGATCACCAATTTCATCAATTACAGTTCTATCTAATTCTGTATCTTCACCACTCATGTACAATTCCATCTTCTTATCCAGTTTCTTGGATATATCACGAATCATACGCGGGAAGCGGCTTACAACACTTTCAATTGGTACCATTCGTACCTTCATAACAGACTCATGCAGATTTGTTGTAATTCTTTCCAGATACTCAATCTGTTCATGGAATGTCTGTGAATTTTGTGTACTATCCTGTGAATTCAGAGAAACAAGG
This sequence comes from Lachnospiraceae bacterium, assembly GCA_045125095.1. Lineage (GTDB taxonomy): Bacteria > Bacillota > Clostridia > Lachnospirales > Lachnospiraceae > JBGVMW01. Next base: position 34,076 of record JBGVMW010000151.1, on the reverse strand, counting down.
CTGTTCTTCGCAATAATCAGCTCGCTGACCTGATTCATTAAACCATCTAATTTCTCAATATCCACTCTGACTGTTCTGTTGACTACCGGTTTTGCTGCCTGCTTTGTCTGCGCCTGCTTCGCCTGTGGTTGTACTGCTGCTGCAGCGGCAGGCTTAGACTCTTCCGCTTCTTTTTCTGTAACTACTTCCGTTTTGATGTCCTTTACTTCTTCCAGAGTAATTACTTCTGCAACTACTTCTTCAATTTCAGATACACTCTTTACTGCCTTGACTGTATCTTCCAAGCTTGCCTTTGTTATAAGAAAAATACTAAAATCAAAATCAAATTTTTCATCTTCAATATCCTGTACAGAAGGCTGTGAGTGTATTACCTCACCAATCTCTTCTAATGCTTTGAAGACAAGGAAAGCTCTTGCTGCCTTAAGCACACAACTTTCCTGTACATATACTGTCATTCCATAGATGTTCAGGTCTTTTGCCTTTGCTTCTGAACAAGCTTTTACTTCCTGTTCTTCTAACTTAATATCTTTAAACTTAGGAATCATTTTGCTGCTGGTTGCAGGTGTTTCTGCCTTTGGTGCAGATTCCTGTGCATTCGTAGCAGCAGTGCCTGCTGATTCACCAGTTCCATTTTTCAAAATCACATTAATTCTACTAATAATCGGTTCATTGTCATCTGTTCCTTCATCAGATGTCTGTAAAATATTGTCTAAATATCCCTCCAACGCATCTAAACACTGAAATACTACATCAATCAAATCAGCGGATACTTTCATTTTTCCATTACGGATCTCGGAAAATACATTTTCCATATCATGTGTTAGACGCTGCATTCTCTTGTATCCCATTGTACCTGCCATACCTTTTAATGAATGAGCCGCACGGAATATCTCATTAATAGTATCTGCATTTTCAGGATCCTTCTCAATAATGAGAAGCTGTTCATTCAAGTTTTGCAGATGTTCCTTTGTTTCATCAATAAAAATTTCAAGATATTGGCTTGTATCCATAACATTTCCTCCATTCTGTCTGCAACATTGCTACAGAGTGCCCTACACTCTGCACTAATGGAGTGCGAACGTTTTTGCTCACACTTATACTCCCATATTCTTCATAAATGTTTCTGTTATTTTATCCAGTGGCACAATTTCGTCCACCAGTCCAGTTTCTGCAATCGATTTTGGCATACCGTATACTACGCTCGATGCCTCATCTTGCGCAATAATAAATGTTTTCTTGCGCTCATCGAGATATGCAATCCCCTTTGTACCATCTGCACCCATACCGGTTAATACTACACATATGATGTTGTCATAACCAGAATCTGCTAATGATTCATACATATAATTTGCACATGGTTTTACACCTTCGCGCGGCGGTTCATCTGTTAAAGCAATTTTATGTGTGCCAGCCACCTTCACCACCTTCATATGACTGCCACCCTTTGCTATGTATACACATCCCGGTCTTATCACTTCGCCGTCTTCTGCTTCTTTTACTTCTACCTGACTGATTTCATTCAATCGGTCTGCTAAAGACTTTGTAAATCCTACCGGCATATGTTGCACCACCAGCATCGGTACATTCAACCCTGCAGGGATCTTAGGAATCACACTCTGCAAGGATTTTGGTCCTCCTGTAGAACATGCAAGTGCAATAATACGCTTACTCTGTCCTGATGTCGGACAATTTTGAGTTCTCTTATTCACAGATGTAACAGTATTCGAGGTACGTTTTTCAGGAAATGTAATCTTTCTAGTACTTACGGCACCACCCACAGATGTACTTTTTCCAACAATTCCTGTTTTTGTTACCACTGCTACTGTTTCTAACAGGGTCTTACGAAAATCGCTTCCCTTCACTGCAATATAATTACCCGGTTTTGTGATAAAATCAATCGCCCCCAGCTCTAAGGCACGGATAGTTTCTTCTGCACCGTCTGTTGTAAGAGTACTGTTCATGATGATATTGGCACGAATTCGTAGTTTTTGTAACTTTTCCAACAGTTCAATACCTGTTAATTTAGGCATATTGATGTCAAGCAATACCGCATCATAATTCTTATCTGTCAGTAAACTCAGAGCTTCGACACCATCTTTTGCTACATCAACTGCTTCAAACCTTTCATCAGAATTAATTATATCACACATTACCCTTCTCATAAGTGCAGAATCATCAACTACGAGAATATTTTTCTTTTTCATACGCTATCACCCCTTCTCGTTTCTAATTTTCCTTCTTTCTGTCTCAAATATAAAGCGTATCAAACGTTCTCTGATTTTCGGCTGTATGTCGGTAAACTCTACGCGTAACTCGTACTTTTCCCCATTATTCTGTGAAGGAGATACTTTCAGGAGTCGCCCACGTAATTGGTAAACCTGAACTAAGCCATCTGCAATTGTATTAAACTCAAGCAGAACTTCTGCATCTAACTCCATTGTCTCATCACATACCAGACGGACACCGCCACCACTAATATCCACAATAGTACAACCAAACTCCTGCTGTGGTTTTAGTTTGCGAAACTGAATAATTTCATCTAAATCGCTCAGATTTTGTTCCTCCTGGGTAATTCTGCTTAGCTTAGCGTCAATCATACATTCCATACGGTAATATTCCCTACGTTGTATTTTCTTAGGTTGACTGACAATTTCCACTTCAGCAATAAACATATTATTTGTCTTGTAACGGTTGATTACTTTTCCATGACATTCATACATCGCTTTTTCACCAAAAAATACTAGTGAATATACACTTTCTAACTGCAAAAGAACTAATTTTCCCTGCATCGTTGGCATTTCAATTTTTATTGTACCATTCGAAATTGTATCATAAACCTGACTTCGATACGCAGGCTGTGGTGCCTCGTTCTCGTTGTAGTCTATTTTTCTGATATCTAACTTTACACCCGCTTCAAAAATAGCTAAATCCATACTCATATCTCACCTCTTTTGCATGTATTGCATATACTAAAAAGATTTCCGTAGGTAATTCGCAAACAATCCGCGCAATCCCGTTGCATTATTATCCATCTTTTCTTCTTCATTCATTAAATTTCTTGCCAGCTTTTCATATGCTCTTGATGATTTTGCATTTGGAACATTCAGCGATACAGGAATCTGCTTTATCACTGATTTTAATACGTTCTCATCCTGTGGTACTACACCTAAAAATGAGATCGGCATCTGAAGAAACTTGTCACACACTACATTTAGTTTATTATAGACACTTCTACCTTCTGCTGCCGTGAATACTTTATTTGCCACTACTTTTATTGTTGTGTGGTCAGTGCTAAATTTTTCATAGCTGTGCAGTGCTTTTAATAATGAATACGAATCTGTCAACGAAGTCGGCTCTGCTGTTGCCACAAGCAACACCTCCGAACCAGCTGCAACAAATTCCAATACACTATCACTTATTCCTGCACCGGTATCTACAATAATCACATCTGCCATTTCATCTAACTCAGCTAAATTTCTGGCAAGATGACTCAATTGTGTTTTACTTAAATCAGACAAACCAGCAATACCAGAGCCTCCAGATACAAACAGAACACCCATCGGACCTTCTGTCAGCACTTCTTTTATGCTTTTACCGCCCTCAAATACATCCTTCAATGTATACTTAGGAATCATTCCAAACATAACCTCAACGTTAGCCAGCCCAAAATCAGCATCTAATATAACAACTTTTTTTCCTAATTTCCGAAACTGTATAGCAAGATTAACGGAAACATTTGATTTTCCAACGCCACCCTTACCACTGGTTACAGTAATGACCCTTGCCACATTTTCTGACCGTTCTTTCAGTTGCTGCTGCTTGATTAAATTTCTAAGTTGCTGCGCCTGGTCCATTTACTTTCCTCCTAACAGTTTCCTTACAATTGCCTGTGCATCTAATTCCCCTATATCATCTGGCACATTCTGTCCATTTGTCATAAATGCAATCTCAGCATTTGTATACATACGAAGATTTAGTATATTTCCCCATGCCGTAGTCTCATCAAGCTTGGTAAAAATTAACTTATATTTTCCAACATCACCATACTGATTAACAATATTAATTAAGTCAGCATACTTGGTAGTTGCACTGACAACCAGATAAATATCTTTTTCTTGTTCTTCCGGCACAGCCTTTACAAACTGGAGTAAATCCTCCTGCTGCTTGGAGTTATTTGGCGAATGACCTGCTGTATCCACAAGAATATAATCATATTCAGACCATTCATTCGCTGCATCTATCAATTCCTCAGGTGTATAGATTACTTGAAATGGTGTATCCAGAATGTCTGAATATGTGCGCAACTGCTCTGCTGCTGCTATACGGTAAGTATCCGTTGTGAGCATTGCAATTTTTCTTTTATCTTCTAATTTAAGCTTGGAGGCTACCTTTGCAATGGTAGTTGTCTTTCCTACACCTGTAGGTCCAACGAAGAAAAGAAGCTTCGTTCCATTTTCTGCTGGTTCTATTGTACTTCCCGAACCAAATTTAAGTATCATTTTCTGGTAAATATTCGCCAACATAAGGTCGACATTTGCTGTATCTGTACTTAAATTAGAATGATTAATTTCATCAATAATCTGGTTAATATATTGCTCCTTCACCTCATTATCTAACATTGTATTATAAACCAACTGTTCAAACTTTAGAAACTCATTCTTTTCTTCTTCGACTGCTTCTGCGTCGTTTTCTTTCTCTTCTTTATTCAGCTGTTGCTCTAACAGCATCTGAAGACTGTTTAATTTTTCTTCAATTGCTGAATCATAAGAATTCCTTTCAGGCTCTCTGTTAAGGCTTCTTGCGTATGTTTTATCATTTTCAGATTCCCTAATAGATTGTTCCACTTTCGCAGCAACCGCAGACAAATCTTTTGAGAAATCATTGTCTACCCTTACTTCAAACTGCGACTCTGCCTGGCTTACCGGAATCTGCTCGTCTTCATTTTCACCTAATGCAGCTGTTACTTCCACAATATTCCCCTTAAACAGTCGCATTAATCCTCTATGTTTAATCGTCTTAACATTGAGAACAACAGCCTGGCTCCCCATTTCTTCCTTTACCTGAAGCATTGCTTCACTCTCTGTCGCTCCCTGAAATTTTTTCACTAACATTTTATGCTGTCACCATCCCTACTGACTGTAATTCCACGTTGGAATCTATTTCATTATATGAGATTACAATTAAATCCTCGAAATAGTCCTCCGTTAATTTTTTGAAGTACATTCTCACAATTGGAGAAGTAATTACAATCGGATTCTTGCCCAGATTTTCTAACTTTGTAACTTCCTCCTGTACGGAATCCACAATTGCTTTTGTTGATTCCGGATCCATGTTGATAAATGCCCCCTGCTCTGTCTGCTTCACAGAACTCATAATCTCCTGCTCAATCTTTGGATCTAATGTAACCACACTTGTGGTCTCATGAGCCGGAAAATACTTCGCTGAAATTGCACGTTTCAAACTTTGTCTTGCATACTCAGTAAGCACATCTGTGTCTCTTGTAGTACCTGCATGATCCGCAAGAGTCTCACAGATTGTAAGCAAGTCTCGTATTGATATACCTTCCCGCAAAAGATTTTGTAATACTTTCTGGATTTCGCCTAATCCCAACAACTTCGGCATAAGCTCTTCCACAAGAGAAGGATTGTTCTCTTTTAAATTGTTCATCAAATTCTGAACATCCTGTCTTGTCAACAGTTCTGCAATATTCTTTCTAATTACCTCTGTCAAGTGTGTAGCAATAATTGATGGTGGATCTACTACTGTATAACCGAGACTTTCTGCACGTTCTCTCTGTGCTTCTGTAATCCAGATTGCCGGTAAATGGAATGACGGCTCAAACGTCGGAATACCTGTTATTTCTTCTTCAACATATCCCGGATTCATTGCCATATAATGGTCGAATAAAATTTCACCCTCGCTGACTTGAATCCCCTTAATTTTGATAATATATTGATTTGGGTTTAACTGGATATTATCTCGCAAACGGATAATCGGCACTACCGTACCCAATTCCAAAGCAACCTGTCTACGAATCATAACTACACGGTCAAGCAAATCTCCACCTTGATTCATATCTGCCAGAGGAATAATACCATAACCAAATTCCAATTCAATCGGATCAACCTGTAAAAGTCCTACTACATTTTCCGGACGACGAATTTCTTCTGTATCCTCAGCCAGAGTATCTTCTTCTACCTCTTCCTCAATATTAGCAACAGCAAGCTTGTTTGAGTACACAACACCACAAAGAATCAATACACCACCTACACCTACAAAAACAATCGTATTGAATGGTGTTATTATACCAAGTGCTGCTAATCCCGCACCCGCAATATACATAACCTTTGAATTACCAAAAAGCTGCTTGATGATAGTTGGTCCAATATCTGTTGTTTCGGAACCTTTTGTTACAAGCAAACCAGTTGCAAGTGATATTAAAAGAGATGGAATCTGGCTACATAAACCATCACCTATTGTCAGCACAGTAAACTGCTGCATGGCATCAGCCACTTCCATACCACGCATAACACCCATTACAATACCGCCTACAGCATTAACTACTGTGATAATAAGACCTGCAATCGCATCACCTTTTACATACTTTACCGCACCATCCATAGAACCAAAGAAGCTGGATTCTCTCTGTATCTTTTCACGTCTGTTTTTTGCTTCTTCGTCTGTAATTGCACCAGTATTTAAGTCTGCATCAATCGCCATCTGTTTACCCGGCATTGCATCCAGTGTGAATCGTGCTGTTACTTCAGCAACACGTTCCGAACCTTTATTGATTACCATAAACTGCACAAGTATAAGAATAACAAAGATAATAAGTCCGACAATCAAATTATTTCCACCAACGTAGCTACCGAAGGTTTCAACGACGTTACCTGGATCACCGGTTGTCAAAATCAACTTTGTTGAAGATACATTCAATGATATTCTAAAAATAGTAGTAAAGAGTAATAATGTCGGGAAAAACGACATTTCCAGTACTTCTTTTACAAAAAGACACTGCAACAATATAATCAAAGCAAGTGCAATATTAAAGCATAGTAAAAAATCCAATAAAGAGGACGGTACAGTGATAATAAAAAATACAAAAGCACTTAGTAGATAAAGCGCTACTCCTATGTCTGCTTTCTTGTATTTCATCTTACGTCTCCTCCTATTTCTTCAAACTATATACGTAAGCTAAGACTTCCGCTACTGCCTGATATAATTCCGGCGGAATCTCTGCATCTACATCCACGTTATAATATAACATTCTGGCAAGTGGTTTGTTTTCCACAATTTCCACATTACTTTCTCTGGCTAAATCCTTGATTCGTTTTGCCAGGAAATCTTCCCCTTTTGCTACGACAACCGGTGCACGGTTATCTTCTGCATTATATTTTAAAGCTACAGCAAAGTGTGTCGGGTTTGTAATAACCACATCCGCAGTTGGTACCGACGCCATCATTCTTCTCTGACTGGCCTCACGCATCCTTTGTTTCTGTTTGGATTTAATCTGCGGATCACCTTCTGTATTCTTATATTCATCTTTCACTTCCTGCTTTGTCATTTTCATTTCCTGCTTGAATTTGTATTTCTGGTAAGCAAAATCCGCCATTGCAATAATTAAATAATACATAGCAATCTGCAATCCTAAATCTATAGCCAGATTTAGAATTTCTCCAACAGCGGTCCAGAAATGAACTTCATACAGCAACAGTAGCATTGATATTTTTTCTGTAATTATATTATATACCACTGCAACGATGAAAACTACCTTAAATACTGATTTTACCAATTCAAACAGAGAATTCATAGAAAAAATTCTTTTAAATCCCTGTATTGGATTCATCTTGCTAAACTTTGGTTTCATTGGCTTTGCAGTAAACTCCCATTTTACCTGCATTAAATCTGATATAAATGCCACCAGAAAACCAATTAACATAAACGGAGCCAATATCATCAATATACGAGAAATCCCTGAATTCAACAGCATCATAGCTATTTTCGTTGTAAACTCACTATCCAGTAACGTATCCATTCTCACATAATAATAAGGAAAACACTCCAACAGTGACGTACCGGTATTTCCACCCAATACTTTTAAGGCAGCAAACACAGACAGCAACCCCAATGCGGTAGCCACTTCACGGCTCTTACCTACCTGACCTTCCTTACGTGCATCCTGCAACTTCTTGGTGGTCGGTTCTTCTGTTTTCTCCCCATTTGGTCCTTCTTTTGCAAAAAACTGTAAATCTAATGGGAAGAATTCTTCCTGCAATTCTATTTGCTTATACACTTCCCATCCCCTCTAATGCCATAACTATCATTTTTTTAATTTCAACTGATATAAAATTCGCAATATCCGGTAACAGACTGGCTGTAATAAATAATACTGCCAATCCTAGAAATACCTTTAACTGCAATCCAACTGCAAACATATTTAACTGTGGTGCTGTCTTTGCCAGAATACCAAGTACAATATTCAGCAACAAGGAACACATAAACACAGGCAGACAGATTCGAAAGCCTATTGTTAAATAATCCCCTAAAAACTGCAATGCACCCTCATACAGATATTCCAGATTAAATACCGCTCCATTCAAAGGAAGCAACTGGTAGGAATCTGCTATTGCACGAATAATATAATGATGCATTCCTGTGACCATAAGCAACAATAATACAAAATAATTGTACATACCACCTGTCAGACTGACAGTATCATTTGTTGTCGGATCAAACATATTTGCCATGGAAAGTCCGATTTCCATATCAATTACCTGGCCTGCAAATGTTACGATTGCACTACATATATCTGCTGAAAAACCAAGTATCAAGCCAACAGCCGCTTCTTTCAACACAATAATTCCATAATCAATTACGGTTTCATAGACAACCGCCTGTATCGGCAATACCTGAAACATCAGCACCGATAATAAAAAAGAAAATCCAACCTTAAACCTTGCAGGTACACTCTGTATAGAAAAAAACGGCGCGGTTGCGATAAACATAGACATTCGTGCAAATACTAGTAATAATTTCTCTAAATCTTCAAATGCAAATGTAATATCTATCATAGCCACACCTGTCTCTTACTATCTTTCATACAAATGTCTGGAAACTTGAAAATAAACGTGTCATAAATTCTGTCATCTTCGTGAGCATCCAGTCTCCGCAAATCATCAATGTAACAAATACCGAAATAATCTTCGGCACAAATGTCAAAGTCTGCTCCTGAATGGATGTTGCAGTCTGAAAAATACTAATTAAAAGACCTACTATCAACGATACCAACAGCACGGGAGCAGCAACAATTATAATCGTATACAAAGCATCTGTAGCAATGCTTACTACTGTTTCCTGTGTCATAATACTCCAGCCCCTTTCTTACCAGCTATCCGCCAAAATATTGAAACGTCTCCACAAGATTTGCAATTACCAATGTCCAACCATCCGCTAACACAAATAATAAAATTTTAAATGGCAGGGATACTGTCGTTGGTGGAAGCATCATCATACCCATAGACATCAAAGCAGATGCTACAACCATATCGATAACCAAAAACGGTATATATATACAGAATCCTATAATAAATGCCGTCTTCAGTTCACTGAGCATAAATGCACAACACAAAACAATAAACGGAATCTCTTCATTTGTTGTTACAGCATCTTCAATACCAGCTATTTCTAAAAAAAGATTCAAATCTGAGGTTCTTGTCTCGCCTTCCATAAACTCACGTAAAGGCTGTTGCGCCTGCTCAAAGAATTGTTCTTGAGTTATTTCACCCTTATTAAATGGCTGCAAAGCCGTTTCGTTTATCTCACTAAATACAGGTGACATGATAAAAATAGTCAACATTATGGCAATTCCTATCAGCACTCTGTTCGGAGGTGATGTCTGTGTATTCAGTGCCGAACGTGTAAAATGCAATACAATAATGATACGTGTAAACGAAGTCATCATTATAAGCAATGTCGGTGCCAGAGAAATCAAAGTCAAAAATATGAGTATTTTCATGCTAGATGATAATTCGCCATCCGTTCCTACTGTCAACGTCAATTGATTGCTCACATTCAAGTCAGCAATATCATCTGCTGTTTCCGCACTTCCCGGCTCCTCAATAACCGTACTATGCTCATTATCTGAGGTAATCGTACCTGATGTGCCTGGTGTATCGTTTGTTGCAAACACCACAGTCGGAAAACATCCCGCCAATACAAACACCATTACTACGGAAAGCAGTATTTTTTTTATCTTTTTTAACATTTTATCTTTCATATTTCTCACTACTGCCCATCTATGTTCTTATTCTTTAACTTCTTTAGTATTTCTTTAAAACTTTCCATCGGTACTGTTTCTCCAGTTCGTGGAAGTTCTATGTCATCTTCCTCTAATTCTGCCAGCATAGTCACAGTATCTTTCGCAACAGCAATTGTAATATATTTTTTTCCTATACGAATAATCTGAATATACTTTGTATTCGACAAACGCACGGTTTCAATTATTTGAATATTTTTGTTGCTTGTCATACCGTTTTGTATTTTCCCCATCCAGCGGGTGGAAAAATATGCTAATGCTATTATAAATAGAAAAAGTAGCAGCACAGTAATTAACTGTGCTAAACTACCTATTCCTAATAATACCAAAATCATTGTTATCCAACAACTTTCTTAACAGCTTCAATTACACGGTCTGCCTGGAATGGCTTAACAATAAAGTCTTTTGCTCCAGACTGAATTGCTTCAATAACCATCGCCTGCTGTCCCATTGCAGAACACATAATAACTTTCGCTCCGGCATCGCCTTCTTTAATTTTCTTAAGAGCCTGTATACCATCCATCTCCGGCATAGTAATATCCATTAAAACCAAATCTGGTTTTAATTCATTATACTTTTCCACTGCCTTAGCTCCATTTTCAGCTTCACCTGTTACATTATAACCATTCTTAGTTAAGATATCTTTAATCATCATTCTCATGAATGCTGCATCATCGCAAATTAAAATATTTTTAGCCATTGTCTTCACTCCTATAATTTAATATTTAGCGAACTATCTCTGTAATTCGAACGCCAAAGCTTTCTTCAATTACAACTACTTCGCCTTTTGCTACATATTTACCATTTACCAAAACATCAACTGGTTCGCCAGCTATTTTATTCAATTCAATGATGGTGCCTGGTGTAAATTCTAAGATGTCGTGAATTGATTTGCTGGTTCTACCTAATTCTACAGTCACATCCAAAGGAACATCCATAATCAAATCAATGTTCTCTGGCTGGTTTGCCATGTTCACCGCACCATTAAATGGCTGGAATTGTGCTGGTTGAACATTATATGGTGCCTGCATATAAGGCATCATCGGCATTCCCTGTGGTGCACCCATAAACATATTTGGATCCATCATAGGTTGCTGCTGTGGCATTCCTGTAGCAACTCCCTGTGGTGCTGCCTGCTGTGGTGGTGTTGCAGGCTGTGGCGCTGGTGCCGGAGCTGGTACTGGTTGCGGTTCAGGCTGTACATCTGGTTGTGGAGCCGCATTTTCGGAAGCACCTCCACCAAATGTACCTGCCATAAAACTCTCATAGATAGATCTTGCAAATTCCATAGGATATAATTGCATAATCTGGCTATCTACGAGGTCTCCAATCTCCATTCGGAATGTTACTTTTACAAATACCCCCCTTAAAAATGGAGCAACGGATTCTTCATCAAAATTGTCATTGAGATCAACTAATGTTGACTCTGGCGGGCTGATATCCACCATTCTATTAATCATGTTGGATAAGGAAGTCGCAGATGAACCCATCATCTGGTTCATTGCTTCACTTATTGCACTCAAATGCAACTCACCCAACTCGCCATCTGTGTTTGTACCGTCACCACCCATCATTAAATCTGTGATGACCTTTACATCATGTTCTTTCAAAATTAAGATGTTTTTACCATCTAATCCATCTTTATATGAAATCTGAATAAACACACAAGGTCTGTCGTAATCTCGAATTATATTTTCCCACGTTACACATTCAACAACCGGTGTCGTAATTGTAACTTTTTGATTCACTAATGAAAATAATGTAGTAGCCGCTGTTCCCATGCTAATATTGGCAACCTCTCCTACGGCATCTTTTTCTTCATTCGTAAGTACTTTATCACTTTCCGCAGCCTCATCTGCTAAATCACCATTTAGCAAGGCGTTTATTTCTTCCTGCGATAATGTTCCATCCATTTTGTTGTCACTGCTCCTCTCTTATAACTGATGTAATTCTAACTGCATAGGATTCACCCGACGAACCCGGAAGGGCAGTAAATTTTCGAATGTTCCCCACATAAATATTCAACTCATCCTCAACTTTTGCATCAAGTCTGATTACATCTCCAACCTGAATATTCATAAAGTCTGTAACTGATATTACACTTCTACCCAGAATTGCCTTCACTGGTATATCCGCTCTGCCAATTAAGTATTCAATTGCTTCTGCATAATTCTCACCATTCTTTTCCTGCATGGATGAGAACCAGTATTTTGTATTAATTCTGTCGATAATATCTTCTAATGTCATATAAGGCAGACAGATATTCATAAGACCTTCTGTATCACCAATTTTAATATTCAGTGTCACAAGTGCCACCATTTCACTTGGTGAAATAATCTGAGCAAACTGCGAATTTGTTTCTATCCGTTCAAGGCGCGGATTTATTTCAATTACATTTTGCCACGGTTCTATTAATAAATCAACACATGTATTAAAAATTCTCTCCAAAATCGACAATTCTATCTCAGAAAAATCTCTATTACGCGCTAATGGAAGACCTGGACCTCCCAGCATACGGTCAATCATCGTAAAACCTAAATTTGGATCCATTTCCAAAACAATGTTTCCTGGCAATGGATTAAAATTTACAATACCAAGTATAACAGGATTCGCTAACGCATTCGAAAATTCCGAATACGTCAACGCTTCCGACGTCATCACGTCTACCTGTACACTTTTTCTAAGATAAACCGGCATATTAGTTGCTAACAATCTGCCATAATGTTCAAAAATAATTTCTAGCGTACGAAGATGCTCTTTTGAGAATTTTGCAGGTCTTCTAAAGTCATAATCTTTTGCTGGCTTCGCCTTTTCCTCTTTTGCATCTTCCACATCAAGCTCTCCACTGCTTAATGCTTTCATTAACGCGTCTATTTCATCCTGTGACAGTATATCGCCCACAGTCTCATCACCTCCGACTTAATTTCTACTGTAAGACTCTCTCACCGAACGATACACCGATAATAAAGTCAGAATCATACAATGCCTGCACGCGCTTCAATGCCTCATTTTCTACCGCCGACATATCCTGCAATGCTTCTTCATAAGTAAAGCTGCTGACAGCCTCATTGATTTCGCGTTTAATAAGCTGTTCTTTAGTAGATAAATCACTATATTTCTTATAATCTTTGTGTTTGCTATCCATTGAGATAGTTACCTTGATCTTTGCAATATGTTCTTTCCCATCAACTCCTGTTTTTAAGTTAATGGTCATATCTTCTTCAAAGCTGTAGGTTTCAATGTTTTCAAGTGGAACCTCTTGACCTTCTTCTCCTGCTTCTAGCTCAATGTCCAGAATGGAGCAAATCTGTGTTATCATCTTGTCTGTCTTTTGAGATGCTGGCATCAAAGAAAAGATGAGCACCACATTCAGAACAAGGTTGACAATTGTAAATGCTAAAATTAAAATGCTTAGTAAATTCTTCTTCATCGAAGTTCTCCCCTCTTAATATGATGATAAATCATTGTATATTTTTATCTCTACACGTCGGTTCCTTGCGCGACCCTCCGCAGTAGAATTATCTGCAATCGGAATGTATTCCCCTCTTCCAGAATGTTTAATCTTTGCCGGATCCAAATCAGTTGTTTCCATCAAATATTGAAATACGGATAATGCTCGGAAACTAGATAATTCATCGTTACTTCCAAAATTCTTGTTAGCCATTGGCACATTATCTGTATGACCTTCAATTTCGATAATATTATCCTTGTACCTGGTAAGAATTACTCCCACCTTCTTAATTATTGGTTTAACTTCCTTCTTTAACTCTGCACTACCAGAATCAAATAGAAAGGAACCATTTAACGTAAGTGATACATATTGTGCAGTAAAATCCATATCGACTTCATCTGCAATATTAGCATTCGCTAACATTTCTTCAATTTGTTCAGACATCTCCTCCGATTCCTTGAAGCCTTTCTTTTCAAGAGATTCTTCTTCAGCATCTTCGATTTCTTCTGCTAATTGTCCCATGGTATTGTAATATTCTGCTAAATCATTTAGCTGACTGACACCATTGGAAATCAACTTACCATCACCAATCGCCTCAGCCCCTCCATCCAGTATACTGTATGAAGATGCCAACGACTGCGCCAACTGCTCAAACTTTTCTGCATCAATTTCTGACATTGAGAACAATAATACAAAAAAGCAAAGCAACAATGTCATCAAATCGGAAAATGTATTCATCCAAGCAGGTGAACCTTTTGGTGGTTCTTCTGGTTTTTTCTTAGCCAACAGCCTCACCTCCACCATTTTCATTCTCTAATGCAGCTCTCTGTGCAGGAGCAAGGAATGATTTTAACTTCTCAGCTATTACACGTGGATTTTCACCAGCCTGAATGGATAACAAGCCTTCTATCATAATTACTTTTATGCGGTATTCTGCTTCGTTATTTGCTTTTAATTTATTTGAAACAGGTGTTGCAATCCAGTTCGCTAACACAGCACCGTAAAAAGTAGTAACTAACGCAACCGACATCTGTGGTCCTAATGCAGACGGGTCACTTAACTTATTCAACATATTAACCAGACCTACCAGCGTACCAATCATACCCCAGGCAGGACCCATGGAAGCCAGTGTGTCCCAAAAGTTTACATTCTTCTTATGGCGCGTCTCAATACAATCCAATTCCGTCTCCATGATTGCACGAACCAATTCCGGATCCGTTCCGTCAACAACCAACATAATTCCTTTTTTTAGGAAATCATCTTCTAAATTATTTGCTGCTTCTTCCAGAGACAGCAGACCTTCTTTTCTCGCCACGTTAGCTAAATCCAAGATTTCTGTAATTGTCTTTTCTTCTTCGACAACCTGAATTTTGAACGCCTTTGTGATACTTTTTAAACCCGCAACAAAATCTTTTATACTTCCACTGGCAAGTGTTGCTGAAAACGAACCACCAAATGTAATCAAGACAGATGTCGGATCCCAGAAGTTCATAATTGCAATAGGACCTTCATCTCCTGACATGATACCGAACAGCATTAAGCCGATACCTAAAATTAAACCAATCAGTGTAGCTATATCCATACTCTCCCACTCTCCTACTCATCATTACAATCTCATCCAATCTGTTATCTATATCAAGGATGAAATGGTATTTATTTTATTAAATTCGATTTTATTTTACTTTCTTTCCAAAAACCATTCGCCCAGAATTTCCTTTTTATATAATATTACTAAATTTTTCACCTCTTGTCTACTTTCTTTTACTATTACTTTTTTCCCATTCGACAAAGTGATGACTGTATCTGGTGTTTCTTCAATGCTTTCTATCAGTTCTGCATTCACTACGACCTTTTTTTCATTCATTTTTGTAACTTCTATCATAATATTGATTTTTTCCTTTATGTATAAATTTTCCAGTACAACATAAATCAAGTGACTACGTTTCTTATTGTACTGGTGCTATGTCCTACTTCAGACATAACACCAGAAAATTTATATCAGCACTGAGCCTTATGCTGGTTTATTCTAAAACTATCGTTTCAGATTTACTAATTCCTCTAACATACTGTCAGAAGTTGTAATGATACGGCTGTTTGCCTGATATCCACGCTGCGTTGTAATCATTTCTGTAAATTCCGCAGCCAAATCAACATTGGAAAGTTCAAGATAGCCTGCTGAGATAGAACCGCCATTTGCTGTAACTGCCTCCAAGGAAGCTTCTCCAGAGTTCAATGTTTCCTCATATAGATTTTCTCCGGATTTCAACAAACCAGATGCATTTGCAAATCCTGCTGTTGCTACCTGTCCTAACAGTTTTGTATTACCATTGCTGTAAGCTGCATAAATCTTACCAGCATTGTCTACGCTGAGTCCTGTCATTTTACCAAGTTTCTTACCAGCACCCATATTTGGCACACCATCAACAATTCCGCCGGCTTTTCCATCAATTGTACTGTTTCCACCGTTGTTCAGCCATTTTACAGAGCTGAAATCAAT
The DNA here is from genome assembly GCA_045125095.1 of Lachnospiraceae bacterium. Lineage (GTDB taxonomy): Bacteria > Bacillota > Clostridia > Lachnospirales > Lachnospiraceae > JBGVMW01. Next base: position 17,813 of record JBGVMW010000151.1, on the reverse strand, counting down.
ATGTAAATCTTTAAAATTGATAGAACCTGCTCCTACAGTTCCAGCTGCTGCATCTTCTGCAATACCATCCAAATTCAATGTTACATCTTTACCATCTGATGCCGCACCAACCATTGCCAAGTTACCTGTTGCAACATCAAAAATAATTTCAGTAGTCGGAACAATATACTGCATGGTTGCAGCATAGCTGATATTTGGTGCTGTACCTTTAACAGTAGGTGTTTCACCTGTAATCTTTTCAAAATACTCTGCAGCTTCTGCTGCGTCAGTAAACGTCTTGTCCTTGCCTACTCTGCCATCAGTTACTACATATCCATCTGTTGCATTACCTGAAATTGTTACCATAAACGAATTATCTACGGGAACTGCCACGCCGCCGCCTACCGTTGTAGAATCCGGTTCCATAGCAGATACGGCAACGTTTGGTGTAGTTGGATTTGTATCTACACCCTCTGATTTACTCTTTACAAAGAATTCGGATGCTGGTACGCTTACACCCTCAGAATCTAAAATATTATAAAATTGTAGCGAATACTGTCCTGTCTCCAAGGAGTCATTGTTCGCTTTAATTTTCATCTGCACAGTATATGTATATCCTAAAGAATCATATGTCTGAATGGAAATAATTCGACCGGTTCCTTCCGGATCCAACTCTGCACTATTTTTATCTAAAACACCACTTACAGTTGCTTCTGTAGTTGCTTCCGGTTCTGAAGTCTGATTCTCAGCTGTCATAATCGGAAGACTGGTCAATTCCTGTGAAAGATTGCCATCTGCGTCAGCAACCCATCCCTGCACGAGATAACCAGTTGTCTTCATTGCCAGATTTCCACCGCCATCAACATAAAAGTTACCAGCTCTTGTATAACAATTCTGTACACCATTATTTACAATAAAGAAATTTTCACCGGTAATTGCCATATCAAATGCATTGTTTGTGGACTGTAAAGAACCCTGGCTGCCAATGTCTGTATAAACAGCACCTAACTTAACACCAAGACCTATCTGTGTAGCATTTACACCACCACGTCCTGTTGCTGCATCTGCTCCTGTGGCATTCTGCGTTGTCTGATACATCAAATCCTGAAATGTAACACTAGATGACTTAAATGCCACCGTGTTTACGTTCGCAATATTGTTACCTATTACATCCATTTTTGTCTGGTGTGTTTTTAACCCCGAAACACCAGAGTACATTGATCTCATCATAATGAAATAGCCTCCTTAACCTCATTTTATGACGATACCGGGCTTATCTGTCATTCAAAGCCCTAAGCCTCCTAAAAGGTCCGGCTAAATAATAACTGCACCGTCAATATTTGTAAATATATTTCCTTCTGTTTCACTTTTGTCCATTGCTGTAATGACTGTGTTATTCTTTACACTTATGATAAATGCTAACTCATCCATCAGCATAAGTGATTCCCTAATCCCTTTTTCATTCGCTTTTTTTGTTCCGTTTTCTAAACGTTCTACCTGCTCCGTTGTCAGCTCAATATGTCTGTCATGAAGTCGGTCTACTGCGTGTTTTGAGAACTTAAGCTCACTATCTGATTTGTCGGTCTGCTTATCCTTAAGCACATCTAAGAACGATACACTTCCATTTGTATCTGCATCCGAAACATGTGTAGTATCTTTTTGTCGCAAATACTGCGTTGTCATTTGCTCAATGGAAGTAAACTGGTTATTCAGTTTCATAGGCATACCTCCATAGTCTGAAGCTACTTTCTGTTTCCCTTATATGTTCTATGACTCTCCCTCACTGCTTGTCCCATCGGAACTTTCTGTTGAACCAGTGCTTCCACTTGTAGTTCCGTTGCCCATGGAATCTTTAATTTTGTCCCAGTACGCATCGTCCAATACGGTATCTAAACTTTCTAGTGGATATGCATTGCCACCTACATACAGATACGGTGTATTTCCCTGCATTTCTAAATAATCTACTGTACCGGTAACATAAGTGGTATCTCCGGTTGCTGCAGACACAGTCTGCATAATTACTGTTTTTCCAACAAGATTCGTTGCCTGTGACAGTTCAAACGAACCTGTTATATTCTGCAATTCTTCAAGCTGTGAAAACTGTGCTAACTGTGCAATATACTCAGAATTATCCTGTGGATCTAATGGATCCTGATACTGCATCTGTGCCACCAACAGCTGCAAAAATGCGTCTTTTCCTAATTCACCGCCTGGAGTCTGCGCTGCCTTCTTTTGCGCTTCTGTCTGCTCTGTCTGCTGGATTACACCATTTTCAACGCCAACATATGATGCATTACTAATACCTGCCATATTTATACCTCCTTCTCTTGTTTATAATGGTTACCCATATATTAAGCCATAAAGTCCAATGTATTACCATGTGCCTTCATAAGCTTCTGAGTCAATAATTCTTCTTCTGTCAAACCATCTTCCTGCATACCGCCTTCAGCTAATGCTTCGCGAAGATTAATATTTCTTCTTCTGATGGTATTTTGTTTCTCGACAATTTCTTCTGCATTCTGTTTACCCTGACCGGAATTCTGTTCCTGTCTCTCAAAACTTCTGGTTTCTACCGATACTTCTATGGCTTCTACCTTAAGTCCCTGATTGTTTAAGCTCTCCTTTAACTGGAGCATCTGACTTTCTACAGCTGCTTTTACGGCATCATTCTCAACTGTCATCTGTGCCGTAATAATACCATTCTTGGCACTGACATTTAATGTTACTTTACCGAGATTTTCTGGATTCAACTGCATTTCCATAGATGTTGTATCCGGTGTAATCTGTACGCGAATCTGTTCTACAATCTGCTTTACCATATCTAAAGCGTCGGTCAAGCGTGTAAATACGGTCTGCACACCATTTTCTGTTGCAATTGTCTGTACTGTTGTCTGAACATTACCTATAGTCTGATTCTGCTCGCCATCCTCCATAGCTGAATTTTCCTCTTGGTTTCCTGCCATTGGATTCTGATTTTCTGCATTTTCGCTACTAGCACCTTCCTGTACTATCGCAACTTTGTTTTCAGACTGAGTTACATCAGTTGGCGTTTTCTTAACCTCCACTATAATATCATCCGCTGTTTCTGTGACGCCTTCTCCATTTTCTGTGGTTACATCACTTGCAACTGCTGATACTTCCTTCATGGAAATCTCACCATCCATTGTTTCCTCTAACTGCATTCCTGTGAAATCAGCATTTTCTGTCGTATTTGCATTTAATTCGGCAAAGACTTGCAATTCCTCCACTGTCATTCCTGCCTGCTCACACAACTCTGTTGTAGCAGTTTCCACCGCTGATACAACATCCATCAAGGTCTGGTATGCTTCCTCGTCCATCATAAGCTCTACGCTGTCCGATATACCATAGTACAACATAACCAACGCTTTGATGTTATCATCATTCAACAAATCTTCATCTGACAAGGATAATGCGTCCATCATACTTTGAAGCACATCCTCAGATACCCCTAACTTATCCATCAGAATACCTTTTACTGCAACAGTAACCTGCTCTAATACCTCCTGACTTACACAGTCTTTGTCGATACTACCATTTGCCACCAATTCAGCAACAGAGTACTCATTATCCTTTTCAGTAGTTTTCGTCTTTGCGATTTTATCTGCAACCTTGCTATTACCTTTTTCAGTAACGCCTACTGATTTTTGAGTTCCTGAATCTGTTTTGTTCACAGTTTCATTGGTATTAAATTCCTTAGACTTTGCTGTTGTATCCTTCATATACGAAGAAAACATTGGTATGTCCTGCGAAGCAGTATTTTCTGTTTTTACTGAAAGATTTGCACTTTGCTGTGAAGCTAGTCTACTAATTGATAACCCACTCATTACACTCCTCCTTCCTACTTATATTATTTATTTATGGTCAAATGCTTTCGCATGTGCCACCCCTTCTTACGGCTCCATAATTTTTGTGATTCGTGCCGCAACTGTAGGATCCATCGCTCCTAAAATGGCTCCTCTACTGTCCGCTGACATATTCTCAAGAATCTGAGCTGCCAACTGTAAATCATCTGTCATTGCTTCAAAAATACCTGCCGCCTTCGCCGGCTTCATTTCTGCATATGCTTTTGCATATTCCTTGACATCTTCATCATACTGAACCTGTTCTATTACCTGTTTATATAAATCGGCCGCATATTCCGGTTCGATGCTTTCATAATATTTTTGATATTCACTCACATCAGGCGCATTATCTGCAAATACCACTTGTTCGTAAAATTCACTTTTTTCCCTCTCGAATTCTACCTGATTAGTCTCAAACACCTGAAGTCGTTCTACTTCCGCAGTCAGCTCTTTTACCACTTCGCTTTCGGATACTTGTGACTGCTTCGCTTTTTCCAATTCTTTTTCCAAACGTTCAATTTCCGCAGTAGCCTCGCCCATTGTTGCATATGGATATTCTGAATCTTCTTCTGCCTCCTCTACTTCCGGAAGAATGTATTTTACTACAGGAACATCCTTCAATACAGGATACAACACTTTAGAACCAAAACCACCTAAATCATATTTAATCAGTGCAACAAAGACAACCAGCCAGATTACTATAATGGCAAGCGTTACGAAAACTGTTGCTAACCCACCACTTCTTTTTTCCGCGTAATCGTCTGTGTCTTTTCCCTTTTTCTTTTTTCCCTTTTTATTCATTTCTTCCATCACTTCGTTTTGAGCCATAACTACCCTCGTTTCTATTTATTCCTGATTCATATCGTCATCATTTTCGGATTTTCCATAAGTATAACTGACCAGCTCATCGATTTCTTTGCTTTCCTGTGAATTAATCTCCTTCACAAATTCATCAAAAGCGTATTCTTTCAATTTCTCATGGGTTTTTCTTTCCTGCATGTGATTTTTCAATACTTTAGCCGCTTCCTCTAAATTCTTTTGAGCCACATGGACAGCTAACATCTGATTTTTAATCACTGCATTCATATGTTCCACCGCATTCCGGTAATAATTCATTTCTCTAATATTGAGCACGCCTTCTTCTGATTTGCGATATGCGTCCTCATAGTGTTCTTTACGCATGCGGTATGATGCTAACTTTTCCTCTTCCTCTGACAACTTCATTCTGCGCAATGCATAAGATGCCTTCGCCTGTTCTTCCATTTTCATTTTGATATCCAGAACATTTTGCATTCGATAAATGAATTTTGCCATCCTATCATCTCCTGTTATTCAGCAAACATCGTCTCTAACTGTTCTGTAATTTCTTCGAATGTATATTTATCATACACATCCTGTAACAAAAATTCATTCACAGCATCCATCTTACTGATTGCATAATCGATATTTTTGTTGGAACCCGGTTTGTAAGCACCAATATTTATCAAATCTTCTGCTTCATTGTAGGTTGCCATAACATTTTTCAGCTGACCTGCAGCCTTTCTATGTTCTTTATCAACCACCTGAGACATGCATCGAGAGATGCTCTGCAATATGTCAATTGCAGGATAATGATTCTTATGTGCCAGCTTTCTATTCAACATAATATGTCCATCCAGAATACTTCTTGCTGTGTCGGTAATCGGTTCATTAAAATCATCACCATCAACCAATACCGTATATAAAGCAGTAATGGAGCCACTCTCTGAATTTCCAGCTCGCTCTAACAGTTTCGGCATCTCAGAATATACACTAGGCGGATATCCTCTTGTTACAGGCGGTTCTCCAGATGCCAGACCAATCTCTCGCTGTGCCATGGAAAAACGGGTAAGAGAATCCATCATAAGAAGTACATCCTTCCCTTGTTCTCTGAAATATTCCGCAATTGCCGTAGCTGTTTTTGCGGCCTTGTTACGAATTAATGCCGGTTTATCAGAAGTAGCCACTACCACAACGGAGCGACGCATACCTTCTTCACCTAAATCCCGCTCGATAAATTCACGAACCTCACGCCCGCGCTCACCTATCAAAGCAATGACATTAATATCCGCTTTTGTATTTCTGGCAAACATTCCAAGCAATGTACTTTTACCAACACCGCTTCCTGCAAATATTCCAATACGTTGCCCTTTTCCCAGTGTAATCAGTCCATCTACCGCCTTAACGCCTAATGGCAAAACCTCAGAAATAATACTTCTATCTAACGGATCCGGCGGTGGCGCCTCTACCGAACGGTAAGAATTGCATTTTATCTCCTGACCATCAATAGGTCTTCCCAAACCATCCAGCGTCTTACCAAGAAGCCCTTCTCCAACCTGTACCATTAGCGGATGTCCAGTATTCTCAACAACACATCCCGCACTAATTCCTTCCACATCATCATACGGCATCAAAAGTACTCTCTTATCTTTAAACCCTACTACTTCAGCCATAATGTCATGAGAAGAACCCTCCGCAGAGAAGATGCGGCACAAATCTCCCAGTCTCGCATCCGGTCCAACTGATTCTACTGTTAAACCCACCACTTTGGCTACCTTACCATATTTTTTAAAATATGTTTTTTCTTTTAATTTTCTATACTTTTCTACATCGATTGTCTGCACAAGAATTCCTACCTTCACCTAATATGATAGAGTTTCTAACGCCTTTCTCAAGGCTTCTAACTGTACATCTGCACTACAGTCGAATACCCCGCCTTCTGTTTCTATGATGCACTGATTCTTCTTAAGAGAAGCATCCTCCACCACATCAATACTGTTTGCTCCCGGAGCAAACATGGCAAGTTTCCCTCTGTTTTCTTTCACATATACAAAATCATCACTAGAGGTTTTTATCACAAATTCCTTATTATCAGAAATATTGCCCATTGTACCTTGCAACAAATACAATATCATATCCTTTTCAGAAGCAAAATTCACCCGGAAAACATGTTCAAAAATATCACACAATGCATTTACAAGTTCCGGTTCCATCGCTTCCTCTCTGACCCGGTACGCTTCTTCAAGCTGAAGTTTCTGTTCTTCCAACTCAGCTTTCTGCTGTTCTAATTCAGTCTGCGCCTGTGCCATCCCCTCCTGGTAGCCATTTTCCAAACCTTCCTGATACGCATCTTGGCGGATTCTTTCTGCTTCCTCTCTTGCCTGCTCTAACATGTCTTCCACTTCCGCTTGAGCCTTGGCATACAGTTCTTCCGCATCAGGTTCCTCTTGTACAGGTTCTTTCACTGCTCCCTGGTCTTCCATAATCAATTCCAGTTCTTCCGCCTTAAGCCCAGCCACAAAACCTTCTTCTCCATCATTCTCACTATCCGTTGTCTCTGATAAGCGTTTGGTTTCTTGAATTTTTTTTATTTTTTCCTGTACCAGTTCATTATAATCAATAATTCTGTTCTCTTCTTTTTTGACGAAATAACCATATTTTAATAAATTAGACAATTATCTCGTCACCTCCGCCTCTGGAAATTACAATTTCTCCTGCGTCTTCTAATTTTCTAATAATGTTAACAATCTTCTGTTGTGCTTCTTCAACATCTTTCATACGCACAGGACCCATGAATTCCATATCCTCCTGCAACATAGCAGCCAGACGTGATGACATGTTCTTGAAGATAACATTTTGCACATCTTCTGTTGTACCTTTAAGCGCAATCGCAAGATCATTGTTATCCACATCTCTAAGCACACGCTGAATTGCTCTGTCGTCGAGAGAAAGAATATCTTCGAATACAAACATTTTCTTTCTGATCTCGTCTGCCAATTCCGGCTCGTCGATTTCCAAAGTCTCCATAATATGCTTCTCGGTTCCACGGTCTACCGTATTCAAAATCTCTACGATAGAATCCACACCACCGATAATCGTGTAATCCTGGTTGACAAGAGAAGATAATTTTCTTTCCAATACTTTCTCCACCTCTTTAATTACATCTGGCGATGTTCTATCCATAATTGCAATACGCTTCGCAACATCCGGCTGTTTTTCCGGTGGCAAAGAAGACACAATTGTTGCTGCCTGCGAAGACGGCAGATAAGATAATATCAAAGCAATTGTCTGTGGATGCTCGTCCTGAATAAAGTTCAAAAGCTGTGAAGCATCCGTCTTTCGGATAAATTCGAATGGACGCACCTGCAAAGAAGCAGTCAGCTTGTTGATAACATCCATTGCTTTTTCGCTTCCCAATGCTTTCTCTAACAAATCTTTTGCGTATCCAATACCACCTTCAGCAATATACTGCTGCGCTAAACACACCTGATAAAATTCATTTATCACTTCTTCCTTCATCTTCGGAGAAACACTTCTTGTATTTGCAATCTCCAATGTAAGTGTTTCAATTTCATCTTCCTTGAGATGTTTAAATATAGAAGCCGATTTTTCCGGACCGAGAGCAATCAAAAGCACGGCTGCCTTCTCAGTACCAGTCATATTCTGTTCTTTTCCTGCCATAATTATCACTCCCAACCATCATTCAGCCAATTACGCAATAACTGCGCAACGGCATCCGGATTCTCATCCACAAATTTCTCAATCAGCTTTCTAGCCTCAGAACGGTCGTCATATTCAATATCTTCAAGCGCTGCTTTTGTATCTTGAAGTAACTGTTCAACCGGTACATCCGGCTCTATCTCGTTTACTACAGCCGGACGCAATGTCATAAATACAACAAATCCTAACAACGCAAGAATAATCACCACTAATAGAATCTGCAAAGCGTCTGTAATTGTAAATCCACTTTCCGCTGAAGCTTCATATACCGGAACATCATATGCTAAAATCGAAATATTTTCTTCCGGAATACCTGTCGCCTTAGAAATAGAAGTAATAACTTCAGCACTCACCTCTGTCACTATCGGCGCACTATTTTCTTCCACATAACGTTCAAAGGAAATACCCTCCAGCAACCCCTGCTCTTTCAAATCTTCTTCACGGTAAGTCACTTCATGGGTTGCCACTACAGAAATCGAAGAATTCTCATACTGAATTGCTCCAGGAGACTGTACAATTTCCTCTACCACTTCATTTGGCAAATAATCTGTACTTGTATCTTCTACTGTTGATGAATTTTCTTCCGAATCCTGAATCACATAATCTGTATCATCATTTGAAGCAGTACCCGGCGTTCCGCCACTTCCATTTGTGGAATTTGATTCATATGTATCCTGATGAGAAATCATACCTTCTTCTCTATCTTCATTGGCATAATACTCATGAACCACTTTTTTCACTTCATCAAAATCCAATATCAGATTTGGCACTACCTCAGCCTTATCATACACACCAGCTCCCATGAGCATTTTTGCAACATTTTCTTTCAGTGTATTCTCAGCTTGTGCCTTCACGCCAAACTTACTGCTAGCACTACCAACTGCCGAGTTATCCGCCGCACCACTAAATAAAGAATTCATATTCTGATCAATAATCGTAATCTTCTCAGTCGTTGTATTACCAACAGCAGTCATAAGAAAATTAGCCATCGTATTTGCCATTTCCATCGTAATTTCACCATTACGCTCAATCTTAACAGCAACAGATGCCTCTTCTTTATTCGCCAGCAACGTTTCATCATTATTTGGCACTGTAATCGAAACAGATGCACTTTTTACATTTGCCATACCTTCTAAAATAGACGCAGTTTTTTCTTCTAAATACTTAACATATTTTCTATCCTTATCAGATTCCGTACTATTAAAACCGCCCGATAACGCATCCGTCAACGAATAGCCATCATCAATCACTCCTGAACCACCAATTTCTAATATCGCTTCATTATACTGGGATTCATTGATAGTAAAACTCATACTACCTTGTAGCTTATAATCATAGCCTTTTTCATCCATCAAACTCCTGACTTCCATCGCTTCCGTTGCGTTTGCACAGGTTATTAACGGTACATATGAAGTTCTCGAAAAGACAATAGCAAGAATAATAAACGTAACAACCACAACCGCTATTACGCTACTAATAATTATTTTTTGCTTTGCCGTATACTTATTCCAAAATTCTTTTATTTTATTAAGGACATCCTTAACTTTATCTCCCATGGGTATTCTCCCTTACTTGTTTTTATATCTTTTTCCAGCCATGCGCCCATACCACAACGACTAAATCTGCATATTTATTATTTCTTTATATGCTTCTAAAAATTTATCACGTATTGCAACCGTATAATCAATTGCAGCACTTGCCTTAGACATAGCAATCGTCATATCATGAGAATTTTCGCTGATTCCCATAGCCCATTTCATTTTTTCCTCGTCAGCAACCGCTTCTAAAGCGCTTGTCTGATTAATATTATCCATAGCCGCAGTAAGCAACGAATCAAAACTTGCTGTATCGCTATCCCCCGTTAACTTACTACTGTTAGCAGCATTCTTAATATATTCCGAACCTACACTATATAATGATGTAATATCCATAATTTCCTCCCGTTATCCCTTCATTTTTTAACTTGAAGCAATTGATAATCCCTTGCTTATCAATGTTTTACTAGCTTCTAAAGCCGTTACATTTGCTTCAAAAGAACGTGTTGCATCTATCATATCTGTCATTTCTGTAACTATATTTACATTTGGGTACGATACATAGCCATTTTCATCTGCATCCGGATGAGAAGGGTCATATTTCATAACCAATTCTGTTTCATAATCTTCATACACCTTGCTAACTTTCACTCCGGAACCCACTGCATCCGCCTGTGTTCTTGCAAGCACATTGCTAAATGGTGTATTTGTTTTTTCTGTAAATACTACATTCTTCTTTCTGTACGGTTCTCCATTTTCTGTTCTGGTCGTTGTCGCATTTGCAATATTCTGTGAAATAATATCCGTTCGAAAACGCTGCGCTGTCATACCAGAAGCACTAATATCAAAAGAATTAAAAATCGACATTACTTATCCCCCTTATTTCATAACCTTAGAAAGACTCTTAAAGCCACCTGTTATCGCATCAATTAAACCATTATACTTTTCAGTATTAGCTGCCAGTTCAGCATTTTCCGTATCAATATCTACATTATTCTCATCAATTCGATACGAATATCCCACAGAATCTGTATATACACCAGCATCTAAACCGTCAAGATTGTCATTTATTCTGCTAATTCTTTTTCTTACGCTACCGGATTTTGAGCTATAACTACGGTATTCTCTCTGAAGAATACTTTCAAAGTCTACATCCTGTCTTTTATAACCAGGTGTATCAACATTTGCAATGTTATTTGCTATCGCAGTATTTCTTAACGATGCTGCATCAGCTGCTCTGTCTAACACATTAATTGTATTAAATGCATCTGCCCGAAACATATTCATTCCCCTCCTCGAATTCTTTTCTCTATCTTATTAAATAAGCATACCTAATTGATACTATCCCATATTATATGACATTTTTCGTTAGAATACAAGCAACTTTTCTAATTTTTTCGTTCAAATTAGCCAATTTAAGACGGATTTTTTAGATTATAGTACTAATTTCCTAGCGTGTTATATTGTTGATATTTAAGCAAAACCACGCAGAATATCTGTTCACTGTAAGGCAAGTTGAACGAGGTGATGCGATTGCATCGTTGACTCAAACCAACACAGTCAGACGTGTAGATAAGCAAGTGAATTTGTCTAATTATCAACGGTACTAGTACTGAACAAAGCGTGCAAGCACGCCCTTGTGAATTCAGCTGGTTATTATGCATGCACGTTTTGCCGCGTCGAGCCTGGTCGCTTGCGACACACTACATTTCGCGCGAGTGCGCATCCTGTTATACCGGGAAATTTCATACATTACGTCATGCAACGAACCGTTGTGATTTCCTGGTATATAAAAAAAGTGCCTCGGTCAAATACTACAAACCAAAACACTTTTCCTATTATTACAAATTTTTAATTTTGCGAAGTTCCTTTAATTCATCAAACACAACATCATTTAGAACTTTAATGTAGGTTCCTTTCATTCCGGATGAGCGCGACTCAATGACACCTGCACTTTCAAATTTTCTAAGTGCATTCACAATTACCGACCTTGTAATACCAACCCTGTCAGCAATCTTGCTGGCCACAAGAATTCCTTCATCACCATCTAATTCTTCAAATATATGAACAATTGCTTCTAATTCTGAGAAGGACAAGGTGCTAATTGCTGATTTTACAATCTGGATCTTGCGTTCCTCCTCTGCATTCTCCTCATTCACCGAGCGCATCATTTCCAATCCAACTACAGTAGAACCATATTCACAAAGAATAATATCATCTAATTCATACTGCTCTGTTGTTTTGTAAACAAACAACGTTCCTAAACGTTCCCCTGCTATATCAATGGGTGTAATAATTGCACGATACTGTCTGACTTTATCAAATTCAAATCCTAATGTTTGAAGGTTTACATTCTCTTTTGTTGATAAAACGCTTAATAATCTTTCGTTCAGCAATGGATCGATAAATCCACCCACTTCATCTTTGATTAATTCCTTAATCTCGTCTACGCCTTCACTAATACCTACGCCTAATACCTTACCTTTTTTACTAATTACCAAAATATTAGACTCCAAAATACCTGTTAACACATTACAAATATCGTTAAAAACAACTTTTGACGAATTGTTATTATGTAACAGCTTCTGAATCTTTCTCGTCTTATCTAATAATTGAACGCTCATTTTGCACCTCCTAAAAAACAATAGTTACTGCCACACTGTTTCATCATTAATAATCAAATTTTTAATATTAACTCAACAACTATGATAAATTTTAGCACAAAATTCATGCAAAATCAATACTATTTTGTTTTTTATTTTTTTGTTTGCATACTTTTTCTCAAATTTTCAGACTTTATTTCTTATTTTTCTCCTCAACGTATCCACATTGTTCATCCATACAAACAAGTTTTTGTCCTTTTTCTACCATCATACCACCACACTGTTTGCAACAAATTTCAGATGGTTTCTGCCATGACATAAAATCACAATCCGGATTATTAACACAGCCATAATATTTACGTCCTTTTTTTGTTTTTCGAAGAACAATGTCCTGACCACATTTCGGGCAATTCACGCCAATCTTCTCAAGATAAGGTTTTGTATTCCGGCAATCCGGAAATCCGGGACAAGCAAGAAATCTTCCGTGAGGACCGTATTTGATTACCATGTTTCTTCCACATTCCTCACAGATTACATCCGTTACCTCATCTGCAATTTCAACTTTCTCTAATTCTTCCTCCGCTCTCTTAACCGCTTCATCTAAATCCGGATAAAAATTACGAAGCACCGTCTTATAAGAAATCTTACCTTCACTGATCGCATCAAACAATGACTCTACATTAGCTGTAAAATTCACATCCACAATACTAGTAAACGCTTCCTTCATAATAGAATTCACAATTTCGCCAAGTTCTGTCATGTAAAGGTTCTTATTCTCTTTTGCCACATATCTTCTTGCTAAAATAGTAGTAATCGTAGGTGCATAGGTACTCGGTCTGCCAATACCTAATTCCTCTAATGTCTTAACCAACGCTGCTTCTGTATAATGCGCAGGCGGTTGTGTAAAGTGCTGCTTACTCTCAGAATTAACAAAATCCAACACCTGTCCTTCTTCTAAAGAACCGGAGATTATCTGGTTGTCGGATTTTTCCTCTTCATCTGTATACACGGCAAGAAAACCTTCAAATGCAACCTTAGATGCTGACACATGAAAATGGTATCCAGCTGCTTCTATATCGACAGACATAGTTTCGTAATTAGCCGGACTCATACGACTTGCAGCAAATCGCTTCCATATTAATTGGTACAAACGGAACTGATCTCTTGATAAAGATTCCTTTATCTTCGCAGGAATTCGTTTCAAATCAGTAGGACGAATGGCTTCATGGGCATCCTGTATCTTCTGACCTGCCTTTTTGCTATCAGTAGGCTCTGCTGCATATTCCGCTCCATATTGCTCTGTAATGTACTCCTTCGCCATTTGTTCTGCTTCTGCGGAAACACGAGTAGAATCCGTACGAAGATAGGTAATCAGACCAACCGTTCCCTCACCATCCAAATCAATTCCTTCATATAATTGCTGTGCCAAACGCATCGTCTTCTGGGTAGAAAAATTTAACACTTTTGACGCTTCCTGTTGCAATGTACTTGTTGTAAATGGCAACGGCTGCTTCTTCGTGCGACGTCCTTTTTTTATTTCCTTTACCTGGTACGTTGCACCCTCTAAGGATTTTAAAACCTGATTCATTTCTTCTTCAGAGCGAATCGTAAGCTTACCATTCTCATCTCCATAGAACTTTGCAACCAGCGGCTTCTTATGTCCTTTCATCTGGAAGGAAGCCTCAAGACTCCAATATTCCTCTGGTATGAACGCATTGATTTCATCTTCTCTGTCACCAATAATACGCAATGCTACCGACTGCACACGCCCGGCACTCAAACCTCTTTTTACCTTTGCCCACAGAACCGGACTAATCCGATAACCTACCATTCTGTCTAATATTCTTCTTGCCTGCTGTGCATCTACCAGATCCATATCTATGGAACGTGCATTCTTTATGGATTCTTTTACCGCATTCTTGGTAATTTCATTGAATGCTATACGATACATTTTCTGTGGTTCTAACTTAAGTGCTATAGACAAATGCCATGAAATGGCTTCTCCTTCACGGTCGGGGTCAGTTGCGAGATATACTTTTTCTGCTTTCTTTGCTTTTTTTCTAAGGTTTGCCAAAATATCTCCTTTTCCTCGTATCGTAATATACTTTGGCTCATAATCATTTTCTACATCAAACCCTAACTGGCTCTTAGGCATATCGCGCACATGCCCATTGGATGCTGCAACATCATAATTTGCTCCTAAAAACTTCTTAATTGTTTTCACTTTTGCAGGTGATTCCACAATAACCAGATATTTTGCCATATCCCCATAGCCTCTCTTTCCATACACCTTTTATCATAGGATTTTTATTTTATTCTAATATATGTCCCTGGAACTGTTTGTGCAATCCGTCCACTCATTTCTAACTCAAGCAAACCCTCTAACAATTCTGCTTTATTTCCTTTGAAATCTATACTAATTTCTTCCATGGTTTTGGGACTAAAATCCAAACAACTATACAATATATCATTTTTATTTTCAAGACCTATTTTATTATTTTTACAATTTTTTTCTTTCATTACGCGTAATATCTGCAAGTCTTCCAGCAACTTTTCTGGTGCAAGAACAATTCCTGCGCCCTGTTGGATTAACCGGTTGCACCCAAAGCTCAAAACATCTGTCGTTCTTCCCGGAACTGCATACACGTCTTTTCCATATTCAAGAGCCATATCTGCGGTTATCAGGGAACCACTTTTTTCTTTTGCCTCAACCACAAGTACAATATCAGCCAGTTGGCTGATAATTCGATTCCTAGCCGGAAAATTATATGGTTGCCCCGGCGTTCCGGGTGGATATTCACTACACACCCCTCCTGAGTACTTCAATCGCTCGTATAATTCGTAATTATCTGTGGGATAACAAATATCCACACCATTTCCTAAAATGGCATATGTTTTTCCACCTCCCAGCAAAGCTCCCCAATGACTACAGGCATCTATCCCCCGTGCCATACCACTGATAACGGGTATTCCCTGTTCTGCCAACACCCTGCCAGCTGTCTCAGCCATATATTTTCCATATTGTGAACAGTTTCTCGCCCCTACGATGGCAACGCTAAAGGTGTCCTGTGGAAGCTCTCCTATAACAAATAATGCAAATGGTCTGTCAGGATATGCCAACAATTTTTGAGGATATTCTGCATCCTCCTGACATACAAGGCGGATACCTTTTTTCTTCATATCCGTTAATCCCTTACTAATTTTGTCGGTATTTCTACTATATATAATATGTCCACACATAATATCTCCAATGCCTTTTATTTGCAAAAATTCTTCTTCCTTCATCTTCCATGCTGCCTCCGGAGAACCTGCATATGAAAGTATGCTTTGTATTTTTACACCGCCTGCATAGGGAATGCTGGCAAGCCAATATTTCAGTTCCTCTGTCATTTTCCATATCCTCCCCAAAACTTTTTATCCATAACTCTGAAAAATACAGCTTCCCTGATATGTTCTGCCTGAATATCTGTTTCTCCCTCTAAATCCGCTATCGTTCTTGCAACCTTTAACATTCTATGATACCCTCTGGCACTTAATTGCAAGGATTCAAAAATACGTTGTGCCAGACGTTCTTCTGCCGCCTGAAGCTTACAGTATGTTTCAATCGTCCGGTTGTCCAATCCGGAATTAAAGGAAAAGGTTTCTTCTTCATAACGTTCTTTTTGTATCTTTTGCGCCCGAATAACCCGGTTCCTAATTGCAGCAGAACTTTCTTCCGTCGTTTTTTGCCTCAATTCGCCATAAGACGGCGCTGTTACCTGCACACACAAATCCATCCTGTCCAAAAGGGGGCCCGATATTTTCCCCAAATAACGATGCACCTCCGTAGGTGTACAATTGCATTTTGAAGCATCCGGATAATACCCGCATGGACAGGGATTTAATGCAGCTACCAGCATGAAATCTGCCGGAAACACACAACTGCCATTTACCCGGACAATATGTACCTTCTTATCCTCCAAGGGCTGTCGCATGACTTCTAATGCCTGTCTTGAAAATTCCGGCAATTCATCTAAAAACAACACACCTTTATGTGCAAGACTTATCATACCCGGTTTGGGAACTTTCCCACCTCCAGCCAACCCTGCCACAGATATGGTATGATGCGGTGCACAGAATGGACGTTTTGTAATTAATGGTATATGGGGTTCTAACTTACCAGCTACGCTATATATTCTTGTAATGTCTATACTTTCTTTTAACGTTAGTTCCGGCAGAATACCTGGAATTCTCTGCGCCATCATTGATTTACCCGCTCCCGGTGATCCTATCAACAGCAGATTGTGCATGGCGGCGGCTGCAATCTCCACTGCCCGCTTGGCCGTTTTTTGCCCATGTACTTCACTAAAATCCGGTCCGTTTTCCTTCGTTTCCTCAAACACATCTGACAGCTCCATATGAAAGGGCTCTACTTGACTATCTCCCTTTATATGTCGTATACATTCTTCTAATGTGGCAACAGGAATCACCGATGCTTCCTGTATTACGGCTCCTTCCTTGGCATTTCCTGTTGGTAGAAGTACCGTTCTTACTCCCTCCTGTACACTATGCATAACCACAGGAAGCACCCCCGGCACAGGGAGTATCTCACCTTTCAAACTTAATTCTCCGATTGCCAGACATCCCTCCAGATACTTAGAGGGTATTACTTCTAACGCTGCCAATACAGATAAAGCGATTGGTAAATCAAACAAATTCCCTTCTTTCCGTAAATCTGCCGGCGATAAATTCACGGTAATCCGTTTAGGCGGCAGTGGTATTTTTGAATTACGCAATGCGGAACGAATACGCTCGGATGCTTCCTTTACCTCTGAGGACAAATAACCTACCATGGTAAAGGAAGGCAAACCATCACTGATGTCCGCTTCCACCTTTATGGTGTGTGCCTCCATTCCCAAAAGGGAACAGGATAATATGGTACTGTACATATATTTACTCCTTTCTATAAAGGAGTTCTTCATGGATAATTAGGCGATGCGCCTGATTGTCTAAGACTTTTGTTCTTTCAAATTAACATGTATAGTATAACTTGTTTTTGGGGAAGTTACAAGTTTTTTCTTGCGTCGAAGGGAGTTTCATTATAGTATTGGTATAGGAATGTGAGGAAATTGCTAGGTAATTGCGAAACGCCAACTGGCTAGCGAATTGTCAGAATTGTTTGTAACAGATAGCTGTTTGCTACATAGTCTATATGTGACCCTCTGAAAACGTCGGCACTTAGGCTGTGTATTTTACAGCCTTAGTGTCCGCTACGTTTGAAGGGAGCGAGAGCGCGTCAAATATAGACTATGTAGTAAGCAGCTATTTGCACAAAC
>JBGVMW010000150.1:0-10363 GCA_045125095.1 Lachnospiraceae bacterium | reverse complement strand
TGGATGATATAATCTTCTATGTGCAGTTTTGAAGGTATAATAAAAGAATAACCTTCAAAGTTTATATTCCTCGATAGCTCAATGGTAGAGCACTCGGCTGTTAACCGAGTTGTTGTAGGTTCGAGCCCTACTCGGGGAGTTTTCTTTTTAAAAAAGAATATAATCAGGCTCCATGGTCAAGCGGTTAAGACATCGCCCTTTCACGGCGGTAACACGGGTTCGATTCCCGTTGGAGTCATCAAAATAAAATTAATATTTGAAGCAACAAAAACTTATTTTAGTAATAAAATTTAAGTTGCTGAATATAATTTAATATGGCGACTTAGCCAAGTGGTAAGGCACGGGACTGCAACTCCCTGATCATCGGTTCAAATCCGTTAGTCGCCTTTCTTAAAACCTCATGAATGTTCATGAGGTTTTTTTGAAGGTTTCCAATATGTAGGGTTTTATCAAGTCTTCTTTTTTTCACGTAACGTCAGAAATGCAACAAATTGCACAGCTCCAATAATACAGAAAAATCCAATAACATCAATCCACTTAAATCTTTGATTTACAAGAAAGAATGCAAGAATGGCACTCATAACCGGTTCCACTGTCACAATAAGACTGGCTTTCACATTGCCAAGAATCTGAACTCCAATACTGTAGATTAAAAATGGAATCAACGTTCCCACAACGGTAATAAGTATAATCAAAATTACAGATGAGGTGGTAAAAAAAATTGTAGTCTGGTAGCTTTTTGTGATGATGGATAACGTAAGACCACCTATAATAAAAGCCCAGCCCATAATGGGCATGATTCCAATTTGTTGAAATAATTTTTTCGGATAAACGGTATAAAATACAAAGCTAAATGCAGAGAGTAATCCCCAGAAAAGAGCAATTTTGGAGATACTGAGAGAATGTATATTTCCATGGGTGGAAATTAATATAACACCTAAAAATGCAAATATAATAGACAGTATTTCATAAACAGACGGAAAGTGGCGAGTGGATATTGATGTATAGAGCAGCATTAGTACCGGGTAGGTGTATTGCAGAACGGTAGCAGTAGCTGCGTTTGAGGTGGATACAGCAGCAAAATAGGTGTACTGCACTGCCATTAATCCACATATAGAAAAAATAAATAGAGAAAGAATATCTTTTTTATTTTTCCATACTTTACATAGTGTCGGCTCTTTTTTTATAAACGAAAGTGTCAAAATGCAAATGCCGGAAAAAAGCATGCGGAAGGATGAAAGCCAACCAGCTGTTATATTTGAGCATTGAAATAATATTTGCCCCAGAACACCGCTTAACCCCCATACCATTCCGCAAAAAAGCACGATACCAATTCCTAATGTTTTATTTTTTTTTATATTCATAATATACTCCATTCCGCCATTTAGTGGCATTAACAATAATAATTTACTTTGTGTAACGCAGTGGAACAAACAAATGCAATTCTTCGAACAACGCGAGAATAAGCTGTTTTAAAAATTGCATAATTGTTCTTTTAGTATATATGGGGAAACGTAGACATAGTATGCTGCGTTTCCCCACATGTGCGCGAAAAGAAATAGATAAATTATTCAGTTCAGTTATTTTGATGTTGTTGTGCTAAAATAAGGTTACATAGATTTGATGAATTTCATCTTTACTTAAAGGAACGTAATTATTAGCAGTCAAACGTCCCTGTTTTGTGATTACATTTTCGGTAAAAGCGTTCAAATCTTTTTTTGACACACCATAGCTTCTTAATGGCTTCTTAGGAAGCAACTGGTTGAGTAGATTTTCTAATTCATCATAGATAGTAGCGGGTTTGCATCCAATCATCTCAGCCATTACTTTATTTAACTCTGCTATGGCACCGGTAGGATGTTTCTGCTGGTATACTTTGAACACACCAGTAAAGATAGCGTAGTTTGCTTCGCCATGAGCCACATGATAATTGGCTCCTAAAGGATAGCTCATGGCATGTACAGCTCCGGTTCCTGCATTGCCAAAAGCAATACCAGCATAAGTACTGGCAATGAGAAATTCTTTGCTGTGTTGATTTCTTGTCTCAAGACCGTTCGCTACGATTTGTTTGTATCCTGACAAAATCATTTTAATTGCCTCTAAAGAAAACAACTGGGAAAAGGGTGTTGACTTTGGTGAGAGGTAGGATTCTGTAGCGTGAACCAATGAATCAATGGAACTGGTTGCAAATACAGAAAGTGGCAGGTCATTTAACAATTCCGGAATCAGCACTGCATACTGAGGAAAGAGTCTGTCATGGGCGAGTCCTAATTTTGTATGCAGAGATTTTAGTTCTAATATGGAAATATTGGTAACCTCGCTTCCGGTGCCACAGGTAGTAGGAACAATAATCAGTTCCTTTGTCTGCTCTGGCGTAATTGTCTTATGATAAAATAAATCAGCTACCGGTGTGTATGTCTTTAAGGCAAGCAGCTTGGCTACATCAATGATAGTACCGCCGCCAATGGCATATACACGCTTATAGGAAATATTTTTGATATCCTCATAGATAGCCTCCACCATAGCATCGGTAGGCTCGCCGGTGCCATAATCATCACGGAAGACAATTGTGGCATCTGTAACAGAGCCTTTAAAATATGTTTCGTAGCAGCGCTTGCTTATAAAAACAAGGTCGCCGCTACCGATTGCAAAGTATTCACAAAAGCTGTCACAGGTATCAAATTCTAAAATATGTGGGGTAAGAGAAAATTGTTTCAGCATACAGTATCCTCCAGCTTCTTGATAGCATTTTCCATAATATCAAATCCGGCATAGAGCTGTTCATCTGTAATAACAAGTGGTGCAAGGAAACGAATTACATTTCCATAGGTGCCTGCATTTTCAATCAATAATCCATGCTCTGCACACTCTTTAATAAGAAGAGATACAAATTCTGTTGCTGGTGTTTTGCTTTTTTTGTCCTTAACAAATTCAATACCAATCATAGCACCTAAGCCTCTTACGTCACCCACTACTTCATAGGTATCTTTCCATTTAGTGAAACGTTGCATACACATTTTTCCGATTTCTATAGCTCGATCCAGCAGATGATCACGCTCCATTACTTCAAGTACTTTTAATCCGGCAGCGCAGGCAAGGGCATTACCGCCATAGGTTCCACCAATGACACCACCAACTACAGCATCCATAATTTCTGTGCGGGCAATAATAGCACTGAGAGGCACACCGCCGGCAATGGATTTTGCAGTTGCAATAATGTCAGGCATGAAACCGGCTTCTTTCCAATAGTCAGAAGCAAATAATTTACCAGTTCGTCCAAAACCACTCTGTACTTCATCAGCAATTAGCAGGATGCCATTTTCGTCACAGATTTTGCGGAGAGCGCGAACCCATTCAATTGGTGCAGGAATAAATCCGCCTTCACCCTGTAATGGCTCTAAGACAATGGCAGCCACATATTCTGCAGGAGAAGCTTCCTCAAATACTTTGTAAACAGAGTTTGTATAATATGTAATGGCTTCCTCCTCTGTCATATCGGCTGGCTTTCTATATAAATAAGGATATTCTGCACGGTAAATACCATCAGGAAAAGGTCCCATACCGGTTGCATATGCTTTTTTGGAGGTCATTGCCATGGTAAGTAAAGTTCTTCCGTGGAATGCACCGGAAAATACGATAATATTTGGTCGTTTTGTATATGCTTTTGCAATTTTCACAGCATTTTCATCAGCTTCTGCACCACTGTTAGCAAACATAACTTTTTTGTCAGTACCATTTACCGGAGCTAAGGCTCCCAGCTTCTCTGCCAACTCAACATATCCTTCGTGCGTAACCACATTGAACATTCCGTGAAAATATTTATCTGCCTGCTCTTTTACAGCAGCTACTAAATCAGGGTGACAATGTCCAACATTTAATACACCGACACCGCCAATCCAATCAAGAAAATAGTTTCCATCCATATCTTCAATTATAGCACCGGAAGCTTGTTTCATTACGCATGGGTATACACAGCGAATGGCATTAGGAACTGCCTTGGAACGACGTTCCACGATACTTTTCGAAAGTGGACCAGGTAAAGTTTTAGTAATAATTTTTGGTAATTCTTTGTTAAGCATAATGATTCCTCCTTGCTAGGGTGTTTTGAACTTGTAAACACACCCGGGTTTAATTTTGTAAAAAAGAAAGAGACTGCTGACGTAGTTTTGACAACTTTGTCAACAATCTCTTGTTAGCATTATAGCAAAGGGAAAAGCACAAGGCAATGGACTGAAGAAACGAAGAAAGTGCGAATTATTGTGCTGACAGCACAATTATGTTACAATCATGTATAGAAATTATGTGCGTGAGGAGGCGGTGTCATGTCAGTAACGGTGTATGATATTTATGAGGAAATAAAGGATAGGTATGAGCTAAAGTGCATTGGTGGCAGGAATGGAATACAAAATCATGTGAATTGGGTGTATTACATGGAGGATATTACGACATTAGATTTTATCAGAGGTGGAGAAATTCTGATCACCACAGGAATGAATTGCAAAGAGGAAGCATGGATGACAGAGATGATTGAGATGGCAGTGCAATACAAAGCATCAGCCATTGTTGTCAATGTTGGTCAGTATATACATGAGATTTCAGAAAATGCGTTAGCAATTGCAGAAGAAAAACAATTGCCAGTATTGGTTATGCCATGGCGAATGAGAATTGTAGACTTTACACAGGATATTTGCAATATGATATTAACAAATAAACAGCAGGAGTTTCATGTAAAAAGAGAATTTTATGGATTTTTTTTAAAAGGGGAAGACATCAACCGGGAATGCTTAGAGGAACATGGATTATTTGTAGATGGACCTGCCTGTGTATGTAAAGGAATATGGAAGGTCACTCATAAATCAAAAAACATAGAGGAAGAATTTGAAAATTATTATCATAGTACATTTGAAAAACTTAGTGACTGGTATGTTTCAGTGGTGGATAAGGAACAGGTTTTTGTACTGTGTTGGTTAAAAGCGGGTGTTGGGATTCAGAACATGAAAGAGGCTTTGTTTGAATTAGAAAAGAACAAGAAATTGATATGGGGCATCGGATTGGTGAAGGAAAAATTCGAAGAATTGGCAGAAGGTCGAAGTGAGGCTGAAAAAGCACTTTATGTAGGACAGTTACAGCGGAACACGGTAACTGCATATGAGGATATTGGAGTTTACCAGATATTATTAGAGATAGAGAACACAAAGGTATTAAAGGGCATATATGATACATGGCTTGGGATATTTGAACAATTTCCGGATGAAGAAAAACGGATGTATTTAGAAACCTTGAGAAATTGTATTGAGTGCAATGGAAGTATTCAAAAGATGGCAGAGCGGAGTTATCTCCATCGAAATACAGTTAATTATCGTATGAAAAAGTTAAAAGAAATAATTCCAGGATGGTTAGAAGATGAACAGGCAAAGTTTATGATTTTACTGAGCTTTTTCATTGGAGATATGATTCTAAATGAGAAACAAGAGAAGTGAGTTGTCTGACAAGAATTTAAAAAAAGTAGTTGACAAACAAAAAATCAGATATTATAATGACGACTATCAAAATGTTGCGCAACATTTTGCAAAAGTAACTGATTGCAAAGGGGCAGTCTCCTAGGAGTAGACTGTCTCTTTTTTTATTAAAAAAATAGAACGATAATGGGAAGAATGCAGGTTTTATTTTTTGGAAAGGCAGGAGATTATTATGAGATTGAGAAAATTAACATCATTCGCTATGGCATTGACACTTGGATTTGTAATGACAGCATGTGGAGGAAGTTCATCTTCAACTGAGGCAGGTGCAAAAGTAACAGAAAATACTACATCAGAAGTAACTACAGACAGTTCATCAGAAGAAGTCAGTGATAAATTAAGGGAAATTCGAGAAAAAGGAACATTAGTAGTTGGTTCTTCCGGTGATATTTTTGCATATATCGATGAAGAAACAGGCGAGTTTGATGGTATTGATGCTGTTATCATTAAGGAAGCAGCAAAGAGGTTAGGAATTGAAAAGGTAGAAATGAAGCTGATTCCTTTTTCAGAATTAATCTTAAATCTGAATTCCGGAAACATTGATATGATTGCAGATGGTATGTACATTAAAGCAGAGAGAGCAAAGCAGATATGCTATGGTGAAGTGTGGTATACACAGGGAGGTGCTCTCGTAGTAGCAGATGATAGTGGAATCAATGGAGATGAAGATTTTGATCCGGCTACTACCACTGTAGGATATACAACAGGAACCATCTGGCAGGGTGTTGTAGAAGGATGGGCAGAAGAAGGTAAGATTAAAGAAGCGGTTGCGACTGGTGACCAGACAGAATCTATGATTGCCATTCAATATGGAAAAGTTGATGCATTCTTAACAGATTCTACTGTTGTAGAGGATGTGTTTGCAAAATCTCCAGAGACAGTAGAAGGCTTAAAGATATGTGAAAACTTCCAGGATACGAATGATACAATTGGACATATCGCTCCATCTGTAGCGAAGGGAAACGAGGATTTTATGGCAGAAATTAACAAAGTAATCGTGGAAATGAGAGATGATGGTTTCCTTGAACAGGCATTTAAGGATTGTGGATTAGATCCAAATCTTCACATGATTACAAATGAAGAAAGAATATATGAACCGACTGAATAGGAGGTATGCGCTATGTCTCTATTAGAAATACGAGGATTACAGAAAAATTTTGGTGAATTGAAGGTATTGCGTGATATTAATCTCAGTATCAAAGAAGGTGAGGTATTAGTATTAATAGGACCTTCCGGTTCAGGAAAGAGTACCTTGTTACGATGCCTGAATCTGTTAGAAACACCAACTGCCGGTGAAATTATTTTTGATGGTACCAATATTTTAGAAAAAAAATTTGATGTAAAAAAATACAGACAGTCTGTGGGAATGTGTTTTCAGAGATTTAATCTCTTCCCATTTATGACGGTATTAGATAATGTAACATTTGCTCCTTGTCTAATTAAGAAGGAGAAAAAAGAGCAGGCAAGAGAGCGTGGTATGGAGTTGCTGAGAAAAGTTGGTATGGACAGTAAGGCAAATGTATATCCGGACACTTTGTCCGGTGGCCAGCAGCAGCGTGTTGCGATAGCGAGAGCTCTTGCCATGGAGCCCAAAATGATGTTGTTTGATGAACCCACATCCGCTTTGGACCCAGAGTTAGTTGGAGATGTATTAAATGTTATGCGTGATTTGGCAAATGAAGGTATGACAATGGCAGTCGTGACTCACGAAATGGGATTTGCCAGAGACGTAGCAGATAGAGCGATTTTCATGGATGGAGGATATGTTATTGAAGAAAGCAGTCCAACAGAAATGTTCTCCAATCCAAAGAATGAACGTACGAAAGCATTCTTATCAAGAGTGCTGAATAATTAGGAGGTGGCACTATGGAGGTTTTAAAGAATTTAGATTTTGGAAGAGCCTTTCGTGAGTTGCTTCCAAAGCTTTTCGGAGATGCATTTTCAATTGTTATAACAGTAACGATAGTTGGTTTTCTTCTCGCAATTGTAATTGGATTTTTACTGGCATTAGCAAGAGTGTCAAAAAATAAAATACTGAATAAAGTTGTGGTTGTATTTCAGGAAATTATTCGCGGAACACCGTTGTTGGTGCAGTTAGTGTATGTGTATTATGTTGTGCCGTTATTGATTGAAGTCATATTTGCTCTTTTCGGACAGGAAATTGATGTTACTATGACGGCATTAACAGCGGGTATTATTGGTATGTCTATTAATTACGGAACCTATATTTCCGAAGTTATCCGTTCCGCAATTCTTGCGATTGATCAGGGACAGACAGAAGCAGCTTTGGCATTGGGGTTATCGAAACGTCAGGCTATGTTCCGAATTGTAATACCACAGGCATTCAAGAATTCTGTGCCGGTATTTGGTAACTATCTTGTAATGATGGTTAAGGATACTTCACTGATGGCTTACATCACAGCACAGGAATTCCTAATGACAACGAAAGCGTATACATCACAGACATTTTTGACTATTGAATCCTATACAATTTTAGCTGGTGTATATTTGATTATTTGTATTCCACTTTCTATTCTTGTGAAGTACATAGAAAAAATCTGCAACAGGAGCAGGAGATAAAAGGAGGTATTTGCTATATGAAGTATGCAATTACAATAAGTAGAGAATTTGGTTGTGGTGCAAGAGAAATTGCCCGTAAGGTAGCATCTGATATGGGTATCACTCTGTATGACAAGGCGTTGATTGATGAAACTGCCAGAAAAGCCGGTGTGCATGTGGATCTGATAAAAGAATCGGATGAGAAGGCAGGAAGATTTATGAAGGAATTTTCCTATGGTTCTTCCACTACGTTCTACTCGGAAAAGGCAATCGCTGCACAGGCAGAGGTCATACGTGAGGCTGCTAATAAGGAGTCCTGTGTATTGTTTGGACGATGTGCAGATTATATTTTAAGAGAATACAATAACTGTATTAATATTTTCCTGTATGCACCATTAGAATATCGTATTCAGCATATTTCTACAGAATATGGTCTGGATGTGAAATCCGCAGAAAAAATGATAAAGAAAATCGACAGACAGCGGCATAACTATTACAAGTATGTAACCGGTAAGAACCGTGGGGCAAGAGATGGAAAACATCTGATGATCGATGTGGGATTTTATGGAATTGATGGGACGGTGGAATTAATAGGCAAAGCAGTGAGACAGAAATTTAATCTTTCTGATTAATAGTGACTACAAAATCAATTAGTTAGAAGGCAGGGAAGAGATTTCCTGATTGCATGAATTTTTAAAATCAAGGAGGAATTGATTATGACAGGCGAAGAAATCAAGAGCACATTAAAGAAGTACAACTTACAGTCCTGGAGTAAGCAGAAAAATCTGAATCCAATTTGTGTGGAAAGAGCTGAGGGAATTTATTATTGGGACTATGACGGTAATCGTTATACCGATATGTCGTCACAGCTTGTCAATATGAATGTTGGATTTGGCAATAAAGCCATTGGAGATGCAATTAAGGAGCAGGTGGATCAGTATTGTTTCGTGGGACCATCTTTTGGTGCAGAATCCAGAGCAAAATTAGCTAAAAAAATCATTGACATTATGCCGGATAACATGGGAAAGGTATTTTTCACCAATGCCGGAGCAGATGCCAATGAAAATGCTGTAAAGATTGCAAGAATGTTTACTGGAAAAAATAAAGTATTCAGCCGTTATAGAAGTTATCATGGTTCCAGTTTTGGTGCCGGTAACCTGACAGGTGAGCCAAGAAGATATACATTAGAGCCTGGTATTCCTGGATTTGTAAAATTTTTCGACCCATATATTTACAGAGAAGCTGTTCCATTTGAATCTGAGGAGGCAGCAACCAAGTATTATCTTACAAAATTAGAAGAACAGATTCAGTATGAAGGTCCAAACCAGATTGCCGCTATTGTAATGGAGACCATTACCGGTTCTAATGGTGTTATCATTCCTCCAAGGGGATATCTGCCGGGTGTGAGAGCACTTTGTGACAAATATGATATCTTAATGATTTGTGATGAAGTAATGGCAGGATGGGGTAGAACAGGAGAAATGTTTGCCTTTATGAATTTTGATATAAAGCCTGATATTGTTACCTTCGCAAAAGGTGTTACCTGTGGTTATGTTCCACTGGGGGGCGTTGTAGTCAGCAAAAAAATTGCAGAATACTTTGATGACAATGTTCTTTCCTGTGGTCTTACCTACAGTGGTCACCCACTGGCATGTGCAGCAGGTGTTGCTTGCGTAAATTACTATGAAGAAGCTAACATTTTAGATAATGTAAAAACGGTTGGTAAGGTATTAGGAGAAAAGTTAGAAGAACTGAAGGCTTCTCATGCTTGTGTTGGTGATGTGCGTTACATCGGATTATTTTCTGCTATTGAGTTGGTGAAGGATAAAACTACAAAAGAAGCATTAGTGCCTTATGGAAAAGATCCGGAAGGTATTATGGGCAAGATTATCGGCATATTGAAAGAGCGTAAGTTTATGACTTATTCTCATGAAAATATGATTCTGATTGCACCACCACTGATTATCACAAAGGAGCAGTTAGAAGAAGAAATGGTAAAGGTAGATGAAGTTCTTACTATTGTGGACAAAGAATTTTTATAAAAAAATATTGTGACTATTCAGTCCAGCACAGTCCTATTCTGAATAGTCACAAACATTATAATAATTTAGCTAATTGCGAAACGCCAACAAGGTAGTGAATTGTTTGTGACAGATAGCTGTTTGCTACATAGTCTATATGTGACCCTCTGAAAACGTCGGCACTTAGGCTGTGTATTTTACAGCCTTAGTGTCCGCTACGTTTGAAGGGAGCGAGAGCGCGTCAAATATAGACTATGTAGTAAG
>JBGVMW010000149.1:0-1574 GCA_045125095.1 Lachnospiraceae bacterium | reverse complement strand
ATTATTATTTTAGGAGGCTCACAATATGGCTAGAGGAATTTTAACAGAAGAAGAAATTAAGATCCTTTCACAAAACAAATACGTGGAAATCGTTTCTTCTCATTCAATTAAATATACTTATAAATTTAAATGCCACTTCATCACTGAACTACAAGCTGGCAAAAAGCCTACTCAGATATTCAGAGAAGCAGGACTAGACCCTTCTATCCTTGGTAGCAAACGTATCGAGAGAGCTACCGCTAGATGGAAAGAGTCTTATTCTCAAAATGGTTTCGAAGGATTTTTGCATCGCGTAGCTGTCGCAAAAAACTCTAAAGCCCAAAAAGCTATTATTAAACGCCAAAAAGAAACCATTCAATGTATACGAGAATCCAAAAACACTACCATTGCTACGTTAAAACAAGATAAACGTAACATCAGGGCATCTAAAAACGAAACTATCGCTTCACTCAAGGAGCAGAAAGCTATTCAACTCGCTAATGAATATGCAAAACGCATAGAGCAACTGGAAAAGCTGAAAAATGAAATGGAAGCTAAGCTCCTTGCCCAACAGGAGAACAACAAGCAATTAGAAATACAGGTAGAAGCATTAAAAAAAGCTGGCTCGCTAGAAGGGAGGCGATTAAAAGGGCAACTACTGACAAGAAAAAACCTCTGTGAACTAATCAAAACAACTGCAGAGCACCATCCGGGCATCGCTTGCGTAAAAGGACTCTGCAAAGCCTTAAACATCCCCAGAAGTAGCTATTATTACTATATATCTTCTCAAAACGGACGTGCTGAAAAAGAAGAACGCGATCTACAAGCACTGCACTGTATCAAGCTTGCCTTTAACAGCAATCCATATTACAAGAAGGGTTCCAGAAGTCTCAGAACTGTTCTGAAAAACAAATTCGACATTATTTTTAACCGCAAACGCATCCAACGCATAATGCGTAAATATAATATTATCTGTCCTATGAAATCTACTAATCCCTATAAAGGAATATGGAAAGCAAATAAGGAAGACCGCATTGTCCCCAACCTCCTCCAACGGCGTTTCAAGCCTGGCATTCCTAACAGTGTCTACCTTACCGATATTACCTATATCAGATACAGACAAGGATTTGCCTATCTTTCCATTGTAATAGACAGTCAAACAACAGAACCTGTTGCATATAAGCTTTCCCGTTCCCTAAAAGAAGACTTCGTTCTGGATACTCTTAAGCAGCTTTCCAAGCTGCCATTCGCCAACGGTGCTCTCATCCATAGCGACCAAGGAGTTCATTACACTTGCAAAGCATTTAGAACTGCAGTTAAAAATTTGGGGCTAATCCAGTCTATGTCACGTAAAGGCAACTGCTTAGATAACGCATTATGCGAATCATTCTTTGGGCATATGAAACAAGAAGTAAAATTTGACGAGAATTGTAGCTTTGAAGAACTCCAATCTGTCGTAGATTCTTACATCCATTTCTACAGATATGAGCGTTACCAAGAAAATCTCAAGCAGAAGACCCCCTTCGAATATAGTAGATATCTGCAACTAGCAGTCTAAATATAAGGGGGGTGTCCAAACTATAGGGTCCACGTCA
>JBGVMW010000148.1:0-5129 GCA_045125095.1 Lachnospiraceae bacterium | reverse complement strand
GCCAGTGGTAACTTGGTTCAGAAGGAATGCGTAGGAACAGAAAGTAAGTCGGAAACGGAAAAACTGCTCCGTAAGGCTATGGAGGATTATGAAAGTAAAAAGGTTGTAGCCAAAACGGAGAATATCACACTGGGAGAGCTTCTGGATGTGTGGGTGGATGAGGAATTAAAAGTCAGTTCCCTTAGTAATAACACTGTAACCCTTTATCTTGGGGTAGTGAAGATTATTAAGAGACACCCTTTAAGCAAAAGAAAACTTCGGACAGTCACAAGTGAACACATGCAGGAATATATGGATTATTTAAGCTTCGGTGGAACGGCTCCCGATGGCACGGAAGCAAAACCGTTAAGCATTGATCGTATCCATTCTTTTTCAGCAGTGTTACAGAGGGCTTTCCGGTATGCGGTGTTCCCAAAACAGTATATCAGTTTCAATCCTATGCAGTATGTGGTAATCAGAAGACCGACGCAGGAAGTAGATTTGTTCGCTACGGATGATGAAGATTTTTCACAGGAAAAAACCATAACTCACAAACAGTATGAAGAAATCATTGCTTATCTTACGAAAAAGAAAAGCTCTTCATTGCTGGCAATTCAGATAGCATATTATGCAGGTCTGCGAATTGGGGAAGTGACCGGATTATCTTGGGATGACATCAACCTGGAAGAACAGTATCTGACGGTGCGTAGGAGCTTAAGCAGGAACAATGTAAGGCATAAGCTGGAGCTTGGACCTACCAAGCGTAAAAAGGTCAGAATCGTGGATTTTGGCGATACTCTCGCAGAGATCTTACGAAAGGCGAAAAAAGAACAGCACAAGCAACGCTTTCAGTACGGACAACTTTATCAGAGGAATTACTACAAGGAAGTCCGAGAAAAGAACAGAGTTTACTACGAACTGTATTCATTGGACGGAACACAGGAAGTGCCGGAGGACTACACAGAGATTTCTCTGGTGTGTGTCAGACAGGACGGAATGTACTTAGGAAGGGAAGCACTGGACTGGATGTGCAGGTCAATCAGAAAGCACCTGAAAGGATTTGAAAACTTCCACTTCCACTCATTAAGACACACTTACACAAGCAATCTGTTGGCAAACGGAGCACCACCGAAGGATGTACAGGAACTCTTGGGACACTCCGCAGTAAGTACCACAATGAATATTTACGCCCACGCTACAAGGGAAGCCAAGAAGAATTCAGCAAGGCTTCTTGATAAGGTAGTAGGGAACGATTAAGGCGAAAACAACACTTTTCCCTTATAACTTCCTCACAAGGGAAAAAATAAGGGAAAAGTGCAAATTACATAGATGTTGATGGGCGGGAAAGCCCGTAAATACTGGAAAATTGAGAAAATACACGAGAAATTTTGAAGTTTGGGGTGACTTATATATGAGAATATATGATAAAGATAAGTTGGATAACCACTACACTAATATACTAAAAAGTAACACAGATAAAATCATGTCAGGTGGTGTTGGAGATACCTTGCTATATGATGCAAAAAATGATGCAAGAATGTCCTTGGTAGTCCTTATCAGAATGACATCTAACATTACAAATAACATTGTGAGGCACATGGAAAACTTAAAGCTGTTAGAACCCGATTTGTATTATTATCCGCATGAAGATTTTCATATTACGGTTATGGATATATTAAAAGGCGAATTAGGAAGAACTGTACCTGTAAATATTGATGAATATATCAATATAATTGCAAAATGTGCAGAGGAGATTTCTGCATTTGAAATCCTTTTTGATGGTATGACAGCAAGTGATAATGTTGCGTTGGTAAAAGGGTATTATGAAGAGCCTCTGGAAGTGTTCCGAATGATGTTGCGAAATAAATTAAAACAGCAAGGATTGCCATTAGAAGAACGATATGAAACATTTTCATCCCATATTTCAGTAGCAAGAATACTTAATAAGTTAAGAAATCCAAATGAATATATTGATTTTATAGGCAGAGATTGTACATTCGGTGTTATGAAAGTGAAGTCATTCGAAATTTGTTTTCATAATTGGTACGATTCTCAAAAAAACTGTATTAAGGGAAATACAACTAAGGTCTT
The DNA here is from genome assembly GCA_045125095.1 of Lachnospiraceae bacterium. Classification (GTDB taxonomy): domain Bacteria; phylum Bacillota; class Clostridia; order Lachnospirales; family Lachnospiraceae; genus JBGVMW01. Next base: position 3,059 of record JBGVMW010000148.1, on the reverse strand, counting down.
GAAAATTTCAGTAAGTAGGTGTGTTTAACTGAGAGACGAATTTGAATTTTCACCTTGGGTATGGAGGTTATTATGGAGCTATTATTTGAAATAGATTTACATGATTATGAGTTAGGTGATAATGTTTTTTCCAGACCATCAGCGCGAGGGGTTATTTTTGATGATTGTGGGAGAATAGCACTTGTTTATAGTCAAAAAGAAAAATACTATAAGTTTCCTGGTGGAGGAATTCTTTCAGGTGAGGATAAAAAAGAAGCATTGATACGTGAAGTCAGAGAAGAAACTGGATTGGTTGTTATTCCTAAATCAGTAAGGGAATTTGGAAGTGTTTTACGTCGTCAAAAAAGTAATAAGACCCCTAACACTATTTTTGAGCAGGAAAATTTTTACTATTTTTGCGAAGTGAAAAATATAGTAACAGAACAAAAACTGGATGAATATGAAGCAGAGGCGGGATTTATACTTAGATTCGTGCATTTAGATGAAGCAATTGATACCAATTTAAAGTATAAAACAGAAGATTTTTTCGATGAAATTATGATAAAAAGAGAGACGAAGTTGTTACAAATGCTTAAGAAGAAAAGAGGTACATATGACAACATTCTATTTTGTTAGACACGGACACATGGATACATCCATGGCAGGAAAAAAATTTTACAAAGACTTTAGTTACAACATGATGACATTATCTGAAAAGGGAATTGGCCAGATTAAGGAAACGGCAAAGGACGTAAGGCTGGCAAATGCAGAACTGATTATTGCATCGCCTTTAGGACGAACTTTGCATAGTGCAGCAATTTTGTCCAAAGAGTTAAATATAGATATGAAGGTTGAAACGGATTTACATGAATGGTTAGCAGATGCAGTTTCATATGATTTTTTACCGGATGATATTGCGGAAAAGTCGTATAAAGCCTTAAGTGAGAATGAAGGCCGACATCCGATAGGAGAAACATGCTTATGGGAATCTGCGGAGCAGATGAAAAAACGTGTTATGAAAGTTTTGGATAAATATAAGGATTTTGATTCGGTGATTGTTGTTTGCCATGGAACACTAATGCAGTATGTTCTAGGAATACCACATCCTGAAAATGGGCAGATTGAAGTGTTAACATATTGATAGAGAGGAAACTTTCAGTAAACCGATATGTTTAACTGAAAGACGAATTTGAAGTTTCATGATTGATGGAGGATAAGATGGCACAGCAGAATATATATGATAATGAAATATTCTTTGAGGGATACAAAAAGATTAGAGATAACAAAATAAATGCCAATAACTTGTTTGAAATACCTGCATTGTTCTCTATGTTGCCAGATTTAAAAAACAAAAGAGTATTAGATTTGGGGTGTGGATTTGGAGAACATTGTAAACGCTTTATTGATTGTGGAGCAAAAAAGGTAGTTGGGATTGATATATCCGAAAGGATGTTAGAGGTTGCCAGAAACGAAAATAGTGACCCTAATATAATTTACATCAATATGCCTATGGAAAAAATTGCAGAATTAAATGAACAATTTGACATAGTAGTTAGTTCATTAGCGTTCCATTATGTTGAAGATTTTGAAGGAGTTGTTAGCGACATTTACAATATGCTTGATACAGAAGGAATATTTATTTTTTCACAAGAGAATCCGTTATGCACCTGCCATTCCGGTGGAAATAGATGGACAAGAGACAAGCAAGGCAATAAGATACATCTTAATCTTGCGGATTATGGTATCGAGGGAGAAAGAGAGTCAGTATGGTTTGTTGATAATGTAAAAAAATACCATAGAACTTTCTCGACAATCATAAATACATTAATAAATGCAGGATTTTCGATAGAAAGAATGATTGAACCATTACCAACAGATGAAATACTTGAACAATATCCAGATTACAAGGATTTGTTTCATAAGCCAGACTTCTTATTGCTAAGAGTAAAGAAGTGAAGGTTACAGTAATATGAAGAGATTCAAAGCTTTGAATTTTCTGTTGTGAATCAGAAGAAAAAGTATTATAATGTCAACATTGGGAATGAGGCACTCCCTTGGGTAATAATCCCTAAACCGCAATTATGCTGATGGCTTCTGTGAAAACTACGCAGAAACTGTCAGCTTTTTTAGTTTCTGCGATATAAGGAGGATTATATGTTAACGAGTATTGCTATTATTTTACTGTTCGGGTTACTGGTGGGATGGATATTTTCAAAAATGAAATTACCAAGCCTGTTAGGAATGATTATTGTGGGAATTGTATTAAGTCCACATTGTCTGAATTTAGTAGATGACTCGATACTTACAATATCAGGAGATTTGAGACAGATTGCATTAGTTATTATTCTGACAAGAGCGGGTTTGTCTTTAAATTTTTCTGATTTGAAAAAGGTAGGTCGTCCGGCAATTCTAATGTGTTTTGTACCAGCATGCATTGAAATGGTGGGAACAATAATTTTCGCACCGTTATTATTAAATGTATCTATTCTGGATGCAGCAATCATAGGAAGTGTCATGGCTGCGGTATCTCCTGCGGTGGTTGTTCCTAGAATGATAAAACTGATAGAGGATGGATATGGTACGGACAAGAGTATTCCACAGCTAATTTTAGCGGGAGCATCCGTGGATGATGTGTTTGTGATTGTAGTGTTTACTGCACTTACTACTTTAGCTTCAACAGGGGAAGTATCTGTAATAAGCTTCATACAGATACCGATATCTATTTTGCTAGGGGGTCTTTTGGGTGGAGTTGTAGGAACTATTCTTGTATGTTTTTTTAGAAGATTTCACATTCGTGATTCCGTTAAGGTGCTTATTATTTTAAGTGTTTCATTTCTGCTACTTGAATTGCAAAATAAGCTCGAAGGTATTGTGCCAGTTTCAGGACTGTTAGCAATAATGAGCGTGGGTATTATAATCAATCAAAAATATGATGTGTTGGCAAAGCGTCTATCTGTCAAATATAATAAACTTTGGCTTGGAGCAGAAATATTCTTATTTGTCTTGGTTGGTATTGCAGTTGATTTGAAGTATGCTATAGCGGCAGGTGTTGTCGTGATTTTGTTAGTAATTTTGGCGTT
>JBGVMW010000147.1:0-2513 GCA_045125095.1 Lachnospiraceae bacterium | reverse complement strand
GAATTGTCAGAATTGTTTATGACAGATAGCTGTTTGCTACATCGTCTATATGTGACCCTCTGAAAACGTCGGCACTTAGGCTGTGTATTTTACAGCCTTAGTGTCCGCTACGTTTGAAGGGAGCGAGAGCGCGTCAAATATAGACTATGTAGTAAGCAGTTATTTGCACAAACAATTCTGATAATTTGCGGATGGTTATCACTTTCGCAAACGCCTAACTGATGTTTTTAGGTATATGGTAATAACAATGTTACGGTTGTTCCCACTCCAAGCTCACTTTCTATGTTCATCTGAATTCCTAATACTTCACATATACGAACACTGATGGTTAAGCCTAAACCACTTCCTCCAGCTTTTCGGGAACGGGATTTGTCTACCATATAAAATGCCCCGGTAATACGCCCTAATTCTTCCTTAGCAATGCCACAACCGGTATCTCGAATGGTAAATAGATACCCCTCTGGTATACCATGCCCGCACAGGGTTACTGCTCCATTTTGTTGTTCTGCGCAACTATGGTCTGCATTTTCAATCAGGTTTCTTAGAAGGGTAACGACCAACGTAGGTTCTGTTTCAATCTGAATAGATTCTGTCTGACAATCCAAGGTGGCGTATTGCATAGAACTCTTTGTCACTCGCTCTGCGGATTCTGCCAGCCAATCGGTATAGACAAGGCGTTTCTCTAGTTGCTCTCCTCCGATTCCTAACATTTTCAGTAAGGTCTTTGAAAGAGATTCTAAACGTTTGCACTCACGATATATGTAATCTGCTGATTTTATGCGCAGTTTTTCATCGCTACTGTCGCTTAACAATAGTTTGGAATATCCCATCATGGCTGTCATTGGGGTTTTTAATTCGTGAGAAAAGTCTGATACAAATTGTTCTCTGGCTTCTACCTCTGCCTCTAATTTTTGCACATGTTCTTCTACAGACTGTGCCATCACATCAAAGCTGCGGCTTAACTCTCCAATTTCATCACTACTTTTTATGCTGGTGCGCTGGCTGTAATCTCCTGCTGCAATCCGGGTGCTTGTTCCATTTAATTTTTTTATATTTCGTGTCAACAACACTGCCAATATCCAGACAAACACGACAGATAAGGATAATAATACAATATCCAATTTCATAAATGCTTGTATCTGTCTGTCTCTTTCTGTAAATACGGATGTAATATCGAATTGATTCAATAACCAGATTTGCTTTTCACCAATGTCAATTTCAGATGTAATAAGCAGATATCTGCTACCTTGTTCTTCATAGACACGATATATGCCTTTCGCTCCTTTTCGATATTCATTTATTGTCTCATTCAATTCAGAAATATTTTTGAAAATAATGTCTCCATCCATCTCATAGACCACCATACAAACAGTATCTGTTCCATAGCTATCGATTTTACCGGCAAAGTCTGCCACTAAATCTGTGGAATAAGATTGTCCATTTTCCAGTGCATTTCTGAGGTTGGATTCTAAGGAATAACGATTCATGATATGCTGCTTCGTTCCATTTTCTATGGTTGCATCGTAAGCAACCTGATAATTCTGATGAATCATTACCATTCCGCCTGCGGTGAAAAACAGCGCAATAATGATACTGGTTCCCAATATAATTTTTGTGGAAAATCTCATGTTCCTCTCCATTCCGCCGTTTTGACAGCAATACAATCAGTCATTTTTTTGTCCGTCACAGACGGACGATTCCACCAACATATATCCCATGCGGAAAACTGTCTTTATTTCTTCTTTCCAGTCTAATTTTTTTCGCAGACGCTGGATGTGCAAATCAAGCGTTCTGCTATCTCCGGCATATTCGGTTTCCCATACTTTTTCAAATAAGTCTTCGCGGTAAAGCAATACATTTTTGTTCTGTATCAACACGACTAAAAGTTCAAATTCCTTGGGCGTAAGACTTATTGACACTCCATTTTTCATTACCTGTCTGGAGCGCAGATGAATCGTTACATCTCGAAATACATAAGTGTCTCTGCTTTTTCCATAACGTCTGAACACAGCCTCCACCCTTGCTAATAGTTCTTCCATATCAAAGGGCTTTACCATATAGTCATCTGCTCCCATTTTCAGACCTTTTATCTTATCTTTTACGGTGTCCTTTGCCGTAAGAAAAATAACCGGAATGTTCATAGGACGGATATATTCCATCAGTTCATATCCATTTACCTTCGGCATCATAATATCTAAAATGACAAGATCAAAGTTCTCTTTCTCCAAAGCATCTGCTCCCTGTTCCCCATCATAGGTACAGGTACACTGATACCCGGCTTTCGCAAGCTGAATCTGTATCAATTCTGCAATGGCTGTTTCATCTTCTACAACTAGTACCTTTAGCATGACTATCCTTTCAACTAAACTATTTTAGGTAATTGCGAAACGCCAACAAGGTAGTGAATTGTCAGAATTGTTTGTGACAGATAGTTGTTTGCTACATAGTCTATATGTGACCCTCTGAAAACGTCGGCACTTGGGCTGTGTATTTTACAGCCTTAGTGTCCGCTA
>JBGVMW010000146.1:0-19175 GCA_045125095.1 Lachnospiraceae bacterium | reverse complement strand
CCAGTGTCTGATTGATTAGCTGTTGCTGTTGTTTAGTGGGATATATTCGATACTGATAGCCTTTTTGCTGTAACACATCGTTCACCTCCTGTCACTTACTATTATATCACCACTATGTTCTATTGTCCACCTCAATTACTTTCGTCAATTCGGTGGACGTGGCATTCATCTCCCGCCTATAGAGGCAGGGAGTCTTCTGCCACATTAAGATAAATCATATTTTCTTAGAAAGCATATTTTATTCTTGCTGAAAAAGTGATATAATGTTTGTAGAATGAATTTTTGTATATCATTCACAAATCATTTCCCAAAAACAAATATTTCTGCTATAATGAAAGGAGAAATCTGTATGACTAATCCCAAAGTACGTGACACTGTATTCTGCAAGTACATGAGTACAGGAGACCATCTACTGGCTCTCCTAAATGCCATCAAAGGAACCAGTTACACTGATCCTTCAAACATAAAAAATAAATACGCTCAACGGGAGCTTCTACAGCAGCATAAAAAATGATATTTCCTTCATGCTCGATACGCTCATCATGATGCTGATTGAGCACCAGACCACCATCAATCCCAACATGCCCATCAGAATGCTGGAGTATGTTGCAGAACTGTTCCGCCGTTATATGGAACCTAAAAAACGCAAGGTGTACAGCACTGACCTGGTAAAACTCCCTGCCCCGGAATTCTATGTGTTTTACGATGGTGATGACACCAGCTTCGAGCACCAGGCTCTCAGGCTGAGCGACGCATTCATGGCACCATCGGACAAGCTGGAACTTATCGTGAACGTCTACAATCTTGCCGATGGCATGAACGAAGGCTTAAAGGAACGGTGCAGGCCTCTCAATGAATACAGCATTTTTTCAAATCACTACAAGCAGCTTCGCAAACAGCGTCTGCCTATTGATGAAGCTGTCAGCGCAACCATCAGATATCGCATTGACAACAATGTTATGAAAGACTATCTTCAGCATAATAAAAGCGAGGTAATTGATATGTTTGGCTTTGAATGGGATGAAAAAGAAGAACGGCAAGCTCTGATTGAAACCAGCGAGGCACGCGGAGAGGAACGCGGAAAAATCTCAACCATTCGCAACCTGCTCGCCAGTGGTCTAATCACTTTAGATGCATTAAAAGCTTCCGGGCTCTATTCACCAGACGAATTAGCTGCTGTTTCTAAATAATGGTATTTTACAGGTATATTGAAGAAACATCTTATATCATTTTTGTACATTCATAGAGACTTTAGAATAGTTTCCTAAAAAGGTCTCGCACGCCGCATAAACACTGGCTTGCGAGACCTTTTTCAATTTTACTGTTATCCAAACTTGGATTGTAAGTAGTGTTTTACCATCAGCACTACCATAAACACTATTGCCAACACAGAAACCATTTTGTGATGCATAAAGCTTATGCTCTCACCTTTTCCAGTAAGCGTAATACCCCCTGGCGGACACATTCAGAGCCTCGCACAACTTCGTCACATTGGCATACTCAGGGCAGGCCTCTGCTGCCTCCCGGATAAGTTTGTACAGCTCCGTATTGTTGCGCCCATTGTCATTCTGTTCCCCGCCTGCCCGTCTTGCCTTGCACAAGACCTCTTTCTCTATCACCAGCTCATTGGAGCGTTTCTCCAGCACCTTCATCCTATCCGTCAGCTCCATGGTCACCTTCTCCAGCTGCCTTACACGATTTTCATAGACCTTAACATCTGCCAGCAGCTCCTCCAGCTTGTCTGCCACATCCTGCAAGCCATACTCCCTGTCACCAGCCTCAGCCTTTTTCTTCGTCCTGGCACCAGCTTTCTTTTTAGCATTTGCCTTCACTTGTCCCCTCAGGGCCTCCATGCCATTAGCGGCATACATGGCACGCCAGCGTGCCGTTGCCCTCTCAATCCGCTTCTCCCCCAGCATGGGCACATCGAACCCCGCCTGCCGGAAAATATCCACCGGCCGCTTCCCGGCAAGATACTGCTCCATGAAAAAGCACTTAAATTCATAGGTATATAAAATTCTCTGCCTGTTCACATCCTCCACATAAGGATTTTTCTTCAACACATCCATCTCAGCAGAGGACAGCATCCCCCTTGCCATGACAATTCACCTCGCATATTTAGGTTATTCTTACTAAAACTATTGATTTCCAAACTTGTATATATTAGAATGTATGTAACAAAATCCTCTCTTGCAGGATTTCCAGAATGCCGACCCGGCCAAAATGCACTCCAAGCTTTTAGCAGACAAAATGAAACATCTAAAATCTCTTGACGAGGAGGTATGCAAAATGTGCAATATCATTGAAGAATATGTTGCCGAAAGATTAGCCGAGGAAAAAGCGGCAAGATTAAGAGCCGAAGAACAAGCAGCAACGGCAACAGCAATTAGCAAACTTGATTCCATAAAGAACCTTATGAAAAATATGCATTGGTCAGCCGAAAAAGCCATGGAAGCCATCAGCATCCCAAAATCAGATTTTACCCGTTACCTGGCCCTGCTCTAATTCAGCAAATTCTCAAATAAGCCGCAGATTCCTGCGGCTTATTTCAATTTCTCATAAACCGCTCACATTTCGCCTCATATGTTTACACTTCAATACATAAGTACAAGCAATTCATAAAAACAATTTATTGCACAACATAAAATACGTAATAAAATTATTATTTGTGCATAGAAATAGTACCACCGCCACCAGTTATATAAAAAGTATCCCCCACTACATAATCTCCCGCACCGCTAACGAGATGTACTGCCAAAGAGGCAATTTCTTCTGGCAAGGCATATCTCCTGCTAGGATTGCTGGCATTATAAATACTGTCTCCATCCTTTTTTTGTAACATTGGCGTAGCTGTTGGCCCAGGAGCAATAGCATTTACCACTATGCCATGCGGAAGGAGCAAATCAGCCAGCCCTAGAGTAAATCCCTTAATTGTCCACTTTGACATTTGATATGGTGTCCAAGCTGGACGCAAGGCAGAAGCTGACGTCACATTCAATATATGGCCTTTTATAGAATTATCAATCATATATTTTCCCATAGCTTGACACATAAAGAATGTACCTTTGACGTTAGTATCCATTACTGCATCATATTCATCCTGCTGAATATCAAAAAAACCATTCTTAGTTATACAACCAGCTGAATTTACCAAGATATCAATTCTATTTTCACGAAATAAATTAGAGGCATGTTCCAGCTTTGCAGGTATATCCTCAATATGCCTGACATCCAAAACTAGGGCAGCGGCCACATCATCCGGACAAATACCTTCACCTGCATGTTCCGCCAGCCTTGCAAGCGCACTGTTTAGCTTCTCCTGACTGCTCCCTGCAATAATGACCTTAGCACCAGACTTTATAAAAGCTTCAGCAATTGCCAGTCCTATGCCACTGCTACCGCCTGTAATCAAAGCAATCTTCCCTTTCAGCAGATCACATCCATATTTCTCAATTATTACAGGCTTAATCTTCTCTTCCTTTAGCGATAAAACTACTTTTCTAAACAATGTTCCAATTCTTGACATAAAATCATCTTCCTAGCAATTTTTTTACTCTGCTGATAGTTGACGGGCTTACGTTTTCTTTTATGGCAGCTTTTGCTCTCTGCTTTAAATTCCCTTTCAATATGTTTCTGATTAACTTCAGTGCTTCACTTTCCTCATCATGGTCAGTAAATACTTCAAACACTATAGGCTTATCGCCTATATCAGCACCAAGAAAATTCTTACAAACAGCGGTAAACTCTTCCTTATTAGCGGCTGACATATACTCAAAGCCCAAATCCTCTGCATAGTGCCTGACCAGGTTTCGTGATTTATTACCATAATGACCGCCAGCAGCAATAAAATCATTCGTCCGTGTACCAAACATAGCCCCCGGATGCCAATAATTTTTAAATTCAGTACCTATGCCATTATTGATAAGCAAGATACGAATATTTTTGCCGATATGGCGATTGCCTAATACATTCATGTCATAAAAAAATGCTAAATCGCCCAAAATACAAAAACACACTTTTTCCTTATCGGCTAAAGAAGCTCCCAAAGTAGTGGACAACGCCCCATCTATCCCAAAACCGCCAGTATTAGCCGTGCTATGAATAGACGGATTTATCTCAAAGAAATTCCATGCCCGGATAGAATTTAAAATCCCCAGATGCAAATAACTATTTTCCGGCATTTTGTCATGCAGCTGTTGAGCAATCCATACATTAGAAAATGGCAGTATTGGTATATTGCCCACCAATTCATTGTATAATCCATAAAACTCGTTATACATAGAAGTCTGGCTTTCCCTATCCATCTTATCAATATATGCCTGAAAGAATCTCTCCTCGCTCATGGCAAACACCTTGGACAGTTTTCTGTACCTGTCACTTATTTTGCCATCCGATGAAATACGCCATACATTTTTAACAGGTATAACAAAGTAGTTTGCCGTAATATCACCAATATCAATCAGCAAATCCAAAGCAGCTTTACCCGCATCCAAGGCTTCCTGCCCGCCAATCAATGCTTCCAAAATACGATATTTTCCATGATAGCCACTAGAGTGGTCACACAGGACAACTGCATTGTACCTCTCGCAAAAAGCATCAACCAATGCAGTAAGCTGCTTGTCCCAATATTTGTGCGCACCTACACGTACAGCAATCCTGCTTGCAGAATCAATATCTGGAAGTATATCATCTATAGTGTAGCGTTTTATAATATTCACATCAGGAAGTGTTTGCACGCTAAAATCAAGGTTACTTTCAGATAATAACTGTATATGTGCCGGACCACCACCATTCGCAGACAAAGCCAATATAGCTTTATTTATATTCAAAGCACATTTCCAATAATCATCATCTGAGTATATATCAGATACCACTACGCTCCCATTGGCAATATCATTCGGCAATATACTTCTGTCCAAAACTTGCGGTGTATTGTTATATGGCAATGCAGGAGTTATGCCAGATGTAATAGCCAATACTGGCAGTTTCCGATAAAATGCTTCCGTCAGTCCAGGCATATAATTTCTGGATGCAGTTGCACCTGTACAAGACAAAGCAACAGCTTCTCCTGATTCATCCGCCAATCCACATGCCATATACGCAGCAGAACGTTCATCAGGAGCAGAATAAATTTCAAACCAATCATCCGACTGCACACTACCTACAAACACAACATTTGTAGCTCCCGGAGATATAATCACTTTCCTGATATTATATTCTTTTAGCATAGCAATCAAAATCTGAATATGTTTTTTTACTGTATATCCCATAGTAACCTCCAATATTCACGTTTAAATCATTGAAAAAAGATTTCTCCAAATATGTATTTGTGATATAAAATTTATCCCTATATGGCATCTAGTCGTCAATCCCCCCAGTTACCTCTTATATCTAGAAATCATTTTCATAATCCTACGTATTAATCCGCAAAATGCCGAAAAATCAGCAATAACAGACACTAGAACAAAAAACATAGCAGCTACTACAGTTATCATGCATGTATACATTAGCCACTCAGAATAACTGTCAATAAGCATAATATTCTCTGGAAAGAAAAAGCATATTCCTTCAAAGGCAGACAAATAAACTGCCATCCTGAAATAAGTCTTGATATGGGAACCAGGCAACAATGATTTATTTACAAAATAAGGAATTTCTACATCTCTAAACACATTGGAAGCTATCATGCTTATCAATACACCTACAACACCATATTCAGGAATTAATAAAAAACCTAACACCAAAGGTATCACGCCCTGTATGGTAATCTGCACTCTTTGCTCTTTATATAATCCTGCTGCCAAAGTAATCATCCCCTGAGGTGTCTTGATACTATATAGCATGGCATTCACAACAAATAGTGCAGCAAATATCGGCACATTGTAATCAATATCCGTAATCCCCTCCGTATATAAACGGATAAAAGGCTGGATACTCAGAAAGGTCACTGTATAGGCGATACCAATCAAGTTATAGTACATAAACTCAAACTCGCCATATGCCCTCTGCAAAGTTTCCCGTTCCCCTTTGGCTATAATCTCGCCAAATCCTGCCTGCAAGCCGTTCATAAAAATCCCCAGGATGCCATTCACACCGGCAATCACCATGTTGTAGACCACATACACGCTGACCAGCTTCAAATCCTTTGCCAAAACAGTAAGCAATACCACAGGTGTGGCCGTCTGCACAGCATTGAGCAGCTGCAAATACAGGACATCCCAGCGTTTGGACAATGCCGAAAAATCCGGCTTCCTGCTGTCATAATCAACATAAGCGTAATGCCGTCCTGCATACAGCTTGATTGCCAGTGCCTTGAGAAAAATAATCCCGGCTGCTGCACCGCGCAGAACTGCTATATCCACCTGCTGGCAGGCAAGCACATAAACAATCAGGGTAGTCAATACCACCTGCAGTGAGTTGGCCAGCGAAATCACATAAAGCCGCTGGTCAGCCGTAAACAGCGTAGTATACTTTGCCATCACAAAAAAATCCAATATCCCATTGGCTCCCAGTATGGCCACCAGTATGACTGTATGGGCATACCCCATATCAGTGACAGAAATCAGCAGTGGGTAGATAATTGCCAGCAGCAGCACCAGTACAGAGAAAAGCACTCCCGTCCTGTAATACAGCTTTTTAGCTGCCGTGACAATATTGCTGATCGAGGCAACATTCCTATCAGCCAGGGGCTTGTACAAAGAAAAAATCACTGCACCGCCAAGACCTGCTTCCACTATATTAAAATAGGAAATAAACTGCACAATAGAAGACACCAGGCCGTTAATCTCCGAGCCATAATACACCAGCATCAGCCTAGGCACGATGATGCCTGACACCATATTCAAAACCTGCAAGCCAGCCGATGCCGCCACATTGTGCAAAAAAGTTTGCGTCCTGCTCATAACTCAATCGACCTCTGCAGATTCGCCAAGGACCTGCTGCGCCCCTCCGCTACAATGCCGTTGACACCATCCCAGGCAATCGGCACATCCATCTCCTGCATGGAACTCCCTGCTGCAATAACACGCTGCTGCAGCCCTGTGCGTTCCAGCAAATCATTGATTCTTGAGCCAACCTTGTCAGGAACGCCTACCTTGAACTGCTTGTTGAAAATAATTGAAAAAGCCGTGGCATGAAAAGAACCAGTTACCACACATTCAGCATGATAAAGATACGCCAAAAAATCTTCCGGCGAAACATCAATACGGCAATCGCCCACATTATTTTCCGGGTGCAAAATTGATTTGCTATACACCACGTTAATAATCTTCAAACCTTTTTCCGTAGCCAGCTTCTGGGCATACTGCAAAGTCACATCATCGCACATATACAAGAAAATATACTTTTCTTTTGGCTCCGCCCTGGCCATAATCTTTTTCCAAGCCGATACATCCAGCAAAAACACAGGGTCCAAATCATTTACGCTATCCATCCCCGCAATGCTCTTTACCAGCCTGCCGCCAGTTGCCTCGCGCACGGATATATAGCCAAACTCCTGCAGCATTTCTTTATACCACGCCGCCTTCTCAGCCGGTATCTCGCCAATGCCAAAGCTGGCAGCATAGGAAATCTTTTTCTTACTATCCCCCACAAAATCCAAAAAATATGCACCATCAGCGCCTGTCAGAAGATAATTCCATACCTGGTCACTGCCGGTAATGAACTTATCGTACTCATCTTCCAACTGTGGCAAATCTTCCTTTTTGACCTTCCTGCTCCTGTGCAGTTCTTTATCCATAAATCTGTCAAAAGCCGTATTTTTACGTCTTCTTTCCATATACCTGAGTGCAGAAGACAACATACCTTTCCATGACGATACATTGATAGCATCATAATATGCTGAAATCCCCCTGTTATCGTAATCTATCACCTCGCTATCATAGCCAAGCCCCATAATCGCTTTCTGTAAAGCTACCGCCTGCAAAACCGCACCATAATTCCTTGCCCTATGAAATGTAATCGTCGCAACTTTCTTCTTCACCATCATGCCTCCATTTTTACGATATTTTCACAACTACTTGCAATTATTTACATCAACTTACAGTTTTATACATAAACTACTTAATAACATTCGCTGCATTCATGTAAAATTCTATATATTAAAGGCGATACTATCTATTATTCAACAATATGTTATGTTAAAATTAATACAAGAAATTTCTTATAATTGCCATACATGGCTATCATTTATAATCAATGCAGGCCTGCAATGTACCAATCCATAGAACTTTGTGGTATAATGAAGGAGGAAGCAGTTTGACTGAAATCAAAACCACACTAGCCAAAGACATAGAGGCAGAAAACCTCGACATACGCTACGACAGGAGCGTCACTTGTGTCCTTGGCAATATCCCGTTGCTGGCGCCCATTACCAAATACACCGTCAAGGAACTGAAAGATTACTCCATTCCCATGGTTGAACAATGCATTGATGCAGACTCAATCCAAATAAATCATGTATTTGTGGAACCCGGGCTCACCAACAGAAAAATCGTCAATGATGAGCTGGAGAACAAAATCCCCGGCGAAGGCCGTGTCATCTTTGACATCCGCTTTACCATCACCCTGCCCGGTGGCAGCAAAACTAAAATCATCATCAATATCGAGGCCCAGCAGAAAAGCAATCCCGGCTACAGCCTCCTGAACCGCGGCATCTTCTACGCAGCAAGGCTTATCTCAGCCCAGCTCTCCGTGGAGTTTACCAACGACGGCTCAGACAAGGAGCAGTACGACAAAATCAAGAAAGTCTACAGCATCTGGATTTGCATGGACTGCCCGGAGAACAAGAAGGACTCAATCATCAATTATTCCTTTGAACCTCATATCATCTATCAGGGCAACGATAAACTAAAACTGTATCCAAACTGCGACCTGATGAATATCACCTTCATCCATCTCAGCGGCAAGCCCGACCAAAGCCACCACCAGCTCATTTCCATGCTGGATATCCTGCTTGCCAGAATGGACACAGAAACCAAGAAAAAGAAATTACAGGAAGAACACAAACTTCCTATGACTATTAAGTTCGAAAAGGAGATGAACGACATGTGCAACTTGAGTTCAGGTATTCGCGAGGAAGGAATTCGTGATGGCATACTGATTGGTGAAATTAATGCTATCAAAAATATGTTAGAAGCTGGTCTTACTACAATCGACAAGCTAAAAGCATCTGGATTATACCCTCCTGACGTTCTCGCAACTCTCAGCAAATGACAACTGCCACCACCAGCTCATTTCCATGCTGGATATTCTGCTTGCCAGGATGGATACAGAGATCAAGAAAAAGAGATTACAGGAAGAACACAACCTTCTTATGACTATAAAGCTAAAACAAAATATTTCAGAAATTATGCCGTATGATAATATGCAAATATTATTAACGTTCTTAAAGCCGCACTATAACGCGGCTTTTATTTTATTGTGAAGCTTTTGCATTATTTTCTTCAGCAATGATATTTTATCCACCGCCCAAATCAACTGGATTTTCCAAAACAGGCCTGCACGTCGACTCCACAAATATCTCAGTTCATGAGGCTGCAAATTGGCAGGAGTACCACATACATCCATACCTGCAAGACCGTCACAAAATCCTGAACCTTGTCCTTCTTCCCCATGTATTTTTACTTCCTCATGCTTAATCTGTAGCTGAAACATCTCCTTATCATCGCAATACAGCTCCTCAAATGACAAAAAATGGTCATTTTTTATGGTAAAATCACCTGTATTTTGATAATACACATAGTCAAACTCTCTTAATGCATGGACAATATCCGAAATATCTGACTCCGCTGGATAAACCTCTCCCCAACCGCCACGCTTGATACGTTCCCCGATCGCTCCTAAATCAGCTGCTATAACAGGAATCCCCAAACGAATCGGAATAGTCAGTACATAACTGTATGTCTCAGGCAAGATAGCCGTAAACCAGAAAAAATCTATCCCCTCACTATTGATGAGGCTGTAAACTTCATCCTCTTTATACTTACCTTTAACAATTAAATTTGCTGGCAAATTACCTTCAGCCGGACTCAATGTACCAAACAGCACAAACTGAATATTTAAATTCTGCTGTTCTGCCATTCTTGCACAATTCAACAGTATTGATCGCCCTTTAGCCTCAGAAATCGTTCCCAAAATACCAATCCTGCGAATTTTCCTGTTGCAGGCAGCTGGCGGCACAACAATCTCCGGATTTTCCACTACCCTGATTTTTGTCAGGGTAGGAAAATGTCTCAGCAACCTTTCACGCTGGTCAGATGACGGCACAAATACATAATCTGCTTTATCCAGAAACTCTCCCCAATACTTCCTCCAACTAACAATGTCAGGTAAATGACGCAACCGACTCGCAAAATCTCCCAAAGACTGAATTGATAGATCACACATACATGCATTACATTCTTCTTCCGAAGCTTCATAGCAATAAATACCATTTCTAGTCATATTAACCCTTGGACATATAACGTAATAGTCATGCAATGTCACTGCCAATTTATACCTATTTGACAACAAAAACTTACGCAATTTTTCGCTCATATAAATGAAATGATGCAAATGTATCAATAGCACATTCAAACTGGAAAACTTTTGGTGTAAGTAGCTTGCTATATCATCGCCAAAAAACCATTCCTGTTGTACAATATTACCTTTATGCAAGAGACTTAAAAGCGAATATTTTTCATTATATTCCACAAACAATACATAACAACGAAAGCTATATACATTGGCCATTTCCATATAATGACGCTGTGTGCCACCTGTCAACATTGTTGACAGTACACAAATACAAGTATTATAGTTCATGACAATTCCACCAATTAACCATCAACAACCCTTATAATGCTCTACTACATCTTTTATTGCTTCCAAATATCCATATTCCCATTGCACATCTGGTTCCAAATACATTCCCTCTGCCCACTCATTCCAAGCATTTATAAATAAAAACTCATTCCCCATATCTAAAGACCTCTTATATAAAACATCCAAAGTTTTTTTGAAATTTTCTGGTGTATTACCAATAACCACTTGTCCTCTACACCCATGCCGCGATGTATTATCCCATCCCGTACTTAAACTTAAATATTGCTTAAAATCTATATCTTTATTCACTAATATATTTTGCTCAAAATTTGCAATATCAGAATATTTAAATTCATATGGTATGTGTGGTGATTTTTTAGTTAAAGAATAATATTTTCTAACTACTCTACTCCAAAACTTTCTTTTGAGATATTTATTAAATGCACAATTAGGTTGTCTATATAAAACTGCTGACGATGAACTTGCTTCTTTATGTTTGCATTCATAAAATTTATTTTCTATAAAATATATTCCAGAAAATCCATCTGCTAGCGCCAGTTTATTCCAAAAGCCAATCATATCATTTAAGCCAATAAAAGTTTCGGGAGCAAATATTATGAAAACTGGGGCATTATTTATTTTAATATACCTATCATCGTGAAAAAATTTACTGCAATACTCATAATGAGCTTTCCAATCTGATATATCACCATATTTTTGTTCTATCAATATATTTTTTACACCATTTTCTGCTTTATACCACGTATGGTTTGCCCAAAAAAAGCAAAACTTCTGATCAATCTCTTGCCAACGCAATAAATTCTCAGCTGGCTTTTCTAATAGCTTCTTACCCGAAAACCAATAGTGATAATATGCAAAACCATATACGCCGTATTCTTTAGCTATTTTTGTTTGCCACAAAACAGTTTCTTTATCCATAAGATCGTAATAATTTTCGTGCAACGGAATTCTCGGCTGTATATGTTTTTCAAATAACGGTCGAGCTTCTTTTACGTTAGTCCACTCTGTAAATCCCTTACCCCACCATTCATTATTCTCTTCCACCTCATGATATTGGGGCAAATAATACGCTATTATTTTTGTATCCAATGCAACCTCACCTATTCCTTACACAATACAAATATACAACCAATGAAAATCTAACAAAATGTACTTTCCATTGATATCTCATGCCATTTTACCCGGGAGCATAAGCATAAAAAGCACAATAAATCAAGTCAAAAGAATCGCCATTTTATGTCCGTTACATCAAAACCATATGCATCACAAAATGAAACAGTACATCATCACCATAATGATTTAACTTTTCTCAATGCTAATACAATCTTATAAAAATATATAGGATAAGGACTTTTCATTAACACTAGCCACTTAATTTTATTTTTTAATGTCATTCCCCAAAAATATTCAATTCTAGAAAACCTAGAGAACGACTCCTTTTTTAAGATTTTTAAAAACTCAGAGTTAGCTTTATCAAGTTTAGCAGGATAAGTATCATGTAAATAATAACTATTAATAATTTCAGTCAAATCTTCTGTAGTTCGAGCCAAAATACTTGACCTAAAATCCCCATTGTTATCAATTATTTCATTTAACTTATCTAACATTTTACAATGTTCTTCTATTGCATCTACACGATAGCGTTGGGTTGCCGAGTCATCATTTTTTATATAGTAATACCAAACATTCCTCACGATCACAATATTTTCAACATCCTTTAACACTTCTATATTCCAAATTAAGTCTTCTCCTAAGCTTAAATTACTATAAAAAATATGCTTCATTAGAAGTTTTTTTCTTACTGCTCTAGCAAATGGTCCCCGACTTATATAAAATTTACGATCTATATATTCTTTACGCTCTAAAGAAATCATGTGTTTTAATAAATTCTTTTTCTTAATTACTGATAATATTTCGAATTGTCCTTTATTTGCTTTTACTTCATTTTCTTTAATATGAAAATTTTCATACTTAACATAACCATACACAATGTCCACATTTTTATTCATTTTTATCGCGGCATTAGCATCCTCAAGCATATACTTAGAAACTACATCATCAGAATCCACAAATACAATCCAATCCCCTTGTGCTTTAGAAATACCAACGTTCCGTGCATTAGATACCCCCTGATTCTTAATGTGATACACAAAAAAGTTTTTATATTTACAAATTAAAAAATCATATTCTTTAGCATATTCTTCATTACTGCCATCATCAATTATAATTACTTCATATGACTTGTATGTCTGCATAAGGAGACTTTCTATACACCGTTTTAATAATTCAATTCCCGTATTATAAACTGGTATAATTATACTGAATTGTACTTTACACATATAAATAACTCCCCAAAACCTCTACAATTTAATGCTAACTAACTCTAGACTGATAAAAACAAACCCATTTTAATGCTAAAATCCAAAAATTACTAAAATAGATCAAAACTCATTTTATATATCACATTTCCTACTGATGCACCTCCATTTATATTAGTTATAAGTTCAGTATGTTGAGCATTCAATGTATGTATTGCTATAACAATAAAACTTACATACACTATACTAGTCACTACTATCGCTTTCCATCTACATGTAAGCTCTGTAATACATTTAAAGATCGCCTGAACAAGTAACAACAAAAAAAATGGCAAAAAGTAAGTTTCAAATCTATGCACCACAGTTGATAAAACAGAATCTTCTACACCAAAACTCATATACACCCTAAGCAAAATATAAATGCTTGAACCATTCATTATAAGTGGAGAAATAGCTTTAGGAGTTATATAATAAATAGAAACTATATATAAAAAAGAAAAATATGCTGCTGTAACAGAAAACGATGCTGTTCCCCAAACAGCTATAAACGATGAATATTCATATTTTCCTAACAGACTGGATATTAAACTTGCACATTGCATTATGATTTGAGCATTTATCCCAGTAAAGTTAAATAAAAATCCCAAAATCAACAAAATGAAAACAACATAAACCGATATTTTTTTTGGAAATAAAAACAATAAAACAACTATTATGGCCGAATAATGAAACATACATGCTAAAGCAAATATCATTATGGATTTAGCTAATTTTTTTTCATCTAAAAAAGAGCTGGCATAAAAAGATATACTAATGGCTGCTGCTTGTCGCATAACATTTAATCCCCACCAATATCCACCATTTGTTGGAAAAGCAACATACAATAATATAAATGCAAGAATGCAAAAACTCTGATGAAAATATTTTCTCACGCTTAAATATAAAAACATTAAAATTATAGTTTCATATACCACAAAGAGCATTTGGCTATGAAAATCAAATTCCTGCAAACATGCAACTATAAAGGAAAATGTAGGTTCAATATCAGCATCAAAAAAATATGAATTATGCACATGTATTGGCCAGATATTATACATATTTTCATAGGCAGAATAATCAGTACCAATGTCCTTACGAAACGCACCAATAAACCATATAAATAAAAAATATATGTAAGCAATATATCTTTGCTGTGATGACTTAACCATTATTGAGGATATATATATAAACCATATACTCCCAAAAAACAAAAGCCAAAATTCCATAAATATCTTATCTCCATATAAATACAATTATTAATATTTTATTGCCGGTATATTTTTATTATAGCGTAGAGTCTGTATTATTCATTTCGACAATATACTAATTTATTACTGTTATCCTGATTGTTTGCATTATTAAAATATCTTCTATATAAATTACATATCAGCTATCATCCTGCTATACATCTCAGTGATCGCATATCCCCCAAGTGTACACCACCCCAGTTTCTTCAACTTACTAGTATCCAAATCCATATACAGGGTATCCGGGAAGCCATTTGCAGCTGCATCCTGAATGTCATACACCACTTTAATGCCACCATTTTCTGCTACCTTCTCTGCCATCTCTGCAATAGAGCAATATGTAGCTTCATCTGCTGCATTATAAATACTGCCTGGCTTGCCTTTCAGCAAAACAGCAAGAATAGCAGTTGCCGCACCAGTGGTATACAAATAACAGCGCTCAGTTTCACCTTTCGTCTTCAAAACAATATCAGTCTGTTCCTTCACACAGCGGGCAAAATATGCAAAGACACGGGTGTCATTGTAATTAACACCGGCACCAAAGGTCTGGGTAAGCCTTATGCTCATAGCTGGCAGTCCATACTCACTGGCATAGCTGCAGCACAAATTCTCAGAGGCAATCTTGCCAATCGGATAACAATTTCGCAAATTCAAAGAAGAAAAAGAGCCAATCTCATTTTCATTAACTTTATGACCTTTCTTCGGATAACCATAAACTTCCATGCTGGAAAGATACACAAAGCCTGAAACTTTTTTCTCCCTGGCAAATTTCAACAAATTCATAGTCCCTGACAAGGTTGTTTCCAAAGTCTCAACCGGATGGCTGACAAACTCCCTGCTGGCAGTCTGGCTGGCACCATGAATAATATAATCAATAGGAATATCAATATCCGGCAGCTGCTCTACGCTTCCAACTGCAAAACTTAATACACCATCACCAAGAATATCTTTAAACCGTTCTTCTGCCCTAGTTCTGTCGCGCACCAATGCCAAAACCTTTAAATTTAGCTGCCTAACCTTGCTTGCATAATTAAGTGCATTTATCAATGTAGCACCTATAAGGCCTGTTGCCCCTGTTATAAAAAGAATTTTTCCAGCAAGCATATCCCAAGGAATAAAATCCGCTTTCGCTACATTGCGAATATCCTCCTGAAAAATACTGTCTTTTGATTTTTTGTTTTCATCCTTAGTCATGCAATCATCTTCCCTCTGCAATCTGTGCATTTTCTCTTGCTTCCAATATTGCCCTCATGGTATAAAAATCATCCGGCGTAGTAATCTTGATATTTTCACCCGGCCCATCAATCAGATACAATTTTTTCCCATACTTCTGCATCATGGTACAGGAATCAATACAGTTAGTCTCACCCTCAGAAAGTGCCCTCTCATGTGCAGCTAAAATATCCTTCAGCCAAAAACTCTGAGGTGCTTTGGCTACACGGGAATTTTCCCTGCTTGGTACATAGTCAATAGCACTTCCGGCATTATCCACCACCAAAATCGTCTCTGTAACCAATGCCGTGGTAATAGCTGAACCATTTTTCCTGACACTCTCTATGTTGTCAGTAATCAGCTTTTCATTAATCAACGGGCGTACCCCATCATGAATCAGTACCACAGTATTATCCACACCAGCTAATTCCTTTGCAGCTTTAAGCCCCTCATAGATGGAAAGCTGACCTGTTTCCCCACCAGGAACCACCTTCCGTACCTTTTCAATTCGGAAGCGATACAGAAGCTCATTCAAATAAGGAATCCAATCTTCTTTGCATACCACCACAATCCCGTCAATCATAGGATGGTACTCAAAGTGTTCCAAAGTATGTATAATAATTGGTTTGCTATAAATTTCCAGAAACTGCTTTGGCTTGTCAGAACTATGCATACGCTTGCCTACGCCACCAGCAAATATAACAGCAATATTCATAACGTCATCTCATTTCCTTTTTAAAGTGTAATTTTTTGCCCGTTCTGTCAGCCAGCCTACATCATCTGATATATAAAATTTAGAAACACTATGATGCTCTCTTTTTTCTACTGGAGGAATCTTCATGTAGTCACCATATAACCTGCTCAAGTATCCCTCAACATTGTTATAAACATTCACTTTTATGCCATCAAAATATAACTCACGCACCGGGAATAAATCAGCTATTGGCATACATTCTCCAGCATACCTGGCTCTGCCAGTAGCTACTGTTACGTAATTACTAGCATTTTTACAAAATGCTATGCTATCTATAAAATTAAAGATTTTTTTATGACTAATTGGCAATAATATATTTGTCATTTTTGCAATGCAATATCTTATAAATCTGCCATTTTCTTTGTAATGCTTAAAAACTAATTCATTACTTTTCTGTGATATAAACAAGGAAATGGAGATATAGACCAATACATCCACAAAAAAACCTTTAACCTTTTGCATAAGTACGCTGTTAGGAGCATAATCTATTGGAAAAATATCTATCCACACACCTGTATTCTCGCACTTATCAAAAATATCAGAAAATATTGTGTCCTTTTTATGTATTTTAAGGAATTGTGACTCCACATCTTTACTATGAGGTGCGCTAAAATAATATTCCTCACCTAATTCATTTTCCAATACCGACAATAATTTCTCATAGTCCTTGCGTGGCATATTTAAGTCCAAATCATCATCCCACGGAATAAATCCATTATGGCGAACTGCTCCCAGGGCAGATCCACCACCTAAAACGATTGTAAGATTATATTTGTCGCACACAGCTTTAATGTCACAGTACATCCGCAAAAGACATTCTTGCAGCTTGAATAAATCTGCATCATTTATTATTTTTAATTGTCTTCCCAAATCATATCAGCTCAATTCTTTATTTTTTGCCAGCAAACCTTTTAAAGTTCCAAGCCCATACGCCAAATGTACCGACAAGCATATAAATGCTACACAAAAATATGCAGGATTTTTATGCTTAATAACTGATAATCCTGCCACAACTATTTGTAGCCCACCATATAAAACTGCCAAACCACATAATGGCCAAACAATGCCCAGCATAGCTAACAGAATCGCTGCAAATAGCATAACCACAAAAACTGCTGGCACATAATAGTAAAAACTTATGCAAGCCGGATTTATAAACGTGGTTTTTCCTATCCAATATCCATTGGAAAATTTCTGTATCAATATGTGCTTCCATGATGGACGCACATATTGATATGATAAAATATCTTTATCATATAAATTCTTATACCCAGCTGCGATAATTCTTTGATGTATATCATTATCTTCTGTACGGCCTAACCTCTCATCGAAACCACCAACTTTATCAAAAACTTCTCGCTTATACGCACCATGGCACAAAGACTTGACATATCGTGTTTTATCACCATTCCTAAAATCTGAAATACCACTGCCAAATACAGCACTTTCTGCTTCCAGCAATATGTCTGACCACAGCGATGTATCTTCTGACATATACGGACATCTTCCACCACATACATATTCACCATTTGACAAGCATCTCACATTTTTCTCTACAAAATCTGCCGGAATATGAGCATGAGCATCTATACGAATCAGCACATCTCCCTCATAATTCTTTATGGCTACATTCCAGCCGCAAGCTTGTATTTTCTTAGGATTATCCAATACCTTGATATCCCAAAACAAAGCTTTATTTTCCCTTTTAAAGTCCATCATGATAGCTTTGGTTTTATCAGTAGAACCGCCATCTATCAATAACAGTTCTACCTTTTTCAGTGGATATGTCTGCTTTAAAACATCCGACATAATACCTGAAATATATTTTTCTTCATTTAAGGCAATTATGCCTATTGATATCTTCAAATTACAGCCCTCACAGTCTCCACCATCGTCCCAAGTTCCTTCACAAAGGAAAATTCCCTTATCTCCCTTAGGTTATATGCCATCTTCCCCGGCAACACGGTCTCCACATAAGTAACATCCGCATTGTTGCTTTCCGTCAGCAACTTTTCCTCATCTTTATAGTGAATGCTGGCCTGACTGGTCACTCCGGCTGGCAGCAGCAGCGTTGCCAGCATGTCATCTGTATAATGCGCTACATAGCGAGGTACCTCCGGCCGTGTCCCCACAAAGCTCATCTCGCCTTTCAGGATATTGATAAGCTGTGGGATTTCATCCAGACGGCAGGCACGGATTTTCCTGCCCACATTCGTTACACGCATATCCTGCTGAGTAGTCACCTGGGTGCCAAGGCTCTCGGCATTTTTAACCATCGTGCGGAACTTGTAGATGCGGAACCGCCTGCCATATCTGGTAACGCGCTCCTGACGGAAAAACACTTCCCCGGGAGAATCCAGCCTTATCCATGCCGCCACCAGCAAAAACACAGGAGATAGCAATACCAGCAGCAGTAACGCTATTATCCTGTCAAAAATAAATTTCAGCAGCAGCATGCCCTGCCTGGCCGCTAATGCCTCATAATATGGCCGTACTGCCTGACACCTCATATTCTCAGGCAAATCCTCCCACCTGCACAAAACCATAACCTACTGACACTCCATATCCCTGTACACAGACCTGAACACATCAAGGATATAATCAATATCCTCATCACTGAGCTTTGTGTGAAGCGGCAGGGTAATCTCATTCTCATACATGGCATAGGCATGAGGATAATCCTTTATATCAAAGCCCATTGCCTTATATGCCGTATGCATAGGCAGTGGCTTGTAATGCACATTGGTTGCAACACCATGCTCTGCCATTTTCTCAATAAAC
>JBGVMW010000145.1:0-11738 GCA_045125095.1 Lachnospiraceae bacterium | reverse complement strand
TAGCGGACACTAAGGCTGTAAAATACACAGCCTAAGTGCCGACGTTTTCAGAGGGTCACATATAGACTATGTAGCAAACAGCTATCTGTCACAAACAATTCTGACAATTCACTACCTTGTTGGCGTTTCGCAATTATCTTTAAAACAAAAACATAAAAGGAGAAAGATTGTATGCCAAGACCACACACAAAGAATGATTTAATTGAAGCAGCAGATTTAAACTATGATAAATTTTTGAAACTTATTAATTCTATGACAGAAATAGAATTAAGCAAAGAATTTGACTTTTCATCAGATGCCAAAAAGAAAGAAGCTCACTGGGAAAGAGATAAGAATTTAAGAGATATTCTGATTCATTTGCATGAGTGGCATAATTTGATGCTTGACTGGGTAGGTGGTAGTACCATTGGATCTTACTTTGTCAGTGTAACCAGTAGTCATTATGATTGGGCTATGAAAAAGCTAAAAGCACATAGGAAGATGTTAAATGTTAAATAGATTATTTCAAATTGTATATTTATTAATGGAAAAACCACAGATGACAGCAAAAGAGTTAGCTGATATTTTTGAGGTTTCAGAGAGAACTATATATCGGGATATTGATAAATTAACCATGGCAGGAATTCCTGTTTATACGAATCAAGGTAAACATGGGGGTGTTTCAATATTGCCAGACTATGTTTTGGATAAAGCTGTCCTTACAACAGAGGAAAAGAACAAAATAATGGAGTCATTAAGCGCACTGAACGAAGTATCTCTTACGGTTGATGATGATTCTATATCAAAACTTCGTTCTTTTTTAGGGAAACAATATCAGGATTGGATCGAAATAGAGTTTTCTAGTTGGGGGAATAGTAGTGAAGATGCGGCTATATTCGAACGGATCAAAAATGCCATCAAAGCAACCGGGGATTATAACAATTCCGCCTATGAATTATGTGGCGGTACGTGGACAGGGAAATCCAAATGAAGAAACAGGTGAATACAAGCATGCAATCGGACTTTTGTATGCCATTGCATTTACCATAAAAATGAGCTACAAGGGCAGCCATAAAATGGATGGATACTTTTCTTATGTGGTGCCTCCGTTAGAAGGTTTATGGTGGCAGAAAGATGCGGAAACTATTGATTATTCACATAAGGAAAACTTCCAATGGATTGCTATGATACGTTTGCCGGAGTTTGTCACAAAAGAAGAGTTCGACTGGGCAATAACGGAAGCAACTACGAAAAAGAAGATGGATTTTTCCAAGGTTGAATTTTTAACTTATGATGAGGGAGTATGTGTACAAAGTATGCATATCGGAAGCTATGATGAAGAACCGCTTACAATAGAAAAGATGGATGCATTTATAAAAGAGCAAGGGTATGAGCCGGATATGAAAACGGGAAGATACCATCATGAAATATACTTAAGCGATCCCAGAAAATGTGCACCAGAAAAATTGAAGACCGTTATTCGTCATCCGATTCGAAAGACTTTTTCTTCAGTAAATCAGTTACCTTTTTTAGAATCGGCGAAAAAAGAAATTGCATTACTTCAAAATTTGGATAAATTGCATACGACAGAATTGGGTGTCATGCGAATCAAAAAAAATCTTTCTTTGGATACAGATAATGTTGTTGGGTGGTGTAAAGCCAAAATAAAATCAGAGAATGCTTCTGTTTTAAGAAATGGGAAAAACTGGTATATTAATATAGATGATTGCATAATAACTGTAAATGCTTATAGTTATACAATCATAACAGCACATAAGCAAAAGAAATGAATTACAGAATAGAAGAATTAGGCTCGTTTTCAATTATTGGTCAAGATATTGAATTGACAAATTTCAGAGCCCAAAATATTCAGTTAAGCACAGCGTTTTGGAAACGGTTTAATATAAACTTGAAAAAATATATAAGGAGATATTACCAAATAGTGGATAAAGGCCTTTACAAAATGAATTTTTACATTTTGAAAAGTATGATTACCGTTTTCATAGGAATAGTTCCGAATCGATTATTGAAATATGGATTCCTGTTCAAGGCAAAGCGTTTTTAGATTACATTCCGGAGGAACAATAAATGCAAGAAAGACCTACATTGAATAGACAGTTAGATAGTACAACTCCCCCTGCTATTATTACAGAAAATAGCTTGATAGAACCAAATTTCATTTGCACAGAAAATCATAGTTCTTTTTTTAAAGAACACATTGGAATGAGGTTTTCGTTTAATGTTCAATTTCAAAAATGGCTAAAAACTAATACCGGTAAAACTTATAAAGATGCTATAACCGCATACTATGAGATTTTAGAAGAAAAGAAAAACAAGAAAAATATATATAAAAATATTGCAAAGAAGAAATTATAGGATTTTCCCTTGTTATTTGCTCGTAAGGAAAAAAATAAGGGAAAAGTGCAAATTACATAGATGTTGATGGGCAGGAAAGCCCGTAAATACTGGAAAGTTGAGAAAATACACGAGAAATTTTGAATTTTAAGGAGAGAAAACTAAAATGAAAGCAGCATTATATCAAGGTGTAGAAAATGTAGAAATTGCAGAATTGCCAGATTATAAGTGTGCAGATGATGCAATTATATTAAAAAATGTTTATTCCAGCATTTGTGGAACAGATGTAGCTGTGTACAAACATGGTCTTGGATTGGGACACCGCATAACTGTAGGTGGCGAGTTTGGACATGAGACTGTATGTAAAGTATCAGCAGTAGGAAAAAATGTAAAAGATATAAAAGTGGGAGATAGAGTTTATCCATACCCGATTCTTGTAACCGGTGATAGAAAAAGAGCCGGTACCATTGGTGGTTTTTCAGAATATATCTATTGTCCAAATCCGGTATGGGAAGAATCTATTTACCATGTAGATGACAGTATATCAGACAAAGTAGCTACGTTGATAGAACCTTTTACGGTTGGGTGTCGAGCTGCCAGAAGAGGACTTCCACGGTCGGGTGAAAAAGCAGTAGTATTTGGAGCAGGAACAATAGGTATAGCAGCAGCAATTTCACTTAAATATTTCGGGTGTAAGCAGGTGGTTATTTGTGACTATTCTGATTTCAGATTGAATATCTGTAAACAACTTGGCTTTGATATATATAACAATAAAGCTGATAGCGAGTTGCATGGATTAAAGGACATATTAGGAAAAAATGCAGGTGTGAATGGCGAGGCTATTGACTGTGATATATGGATTGATGCCGCAGGGGCAGATTCTGTTTTGACTGCTTATGAAAAATTAGGCAAATATAATAGCAGAATGGTACTTGTAGCTGTTGGTACGAGAAAAAGAGAAGTAGATATTTTAGGGCTTACCTTTGGTCAGAAATCTATCACAGGAAGCGGAGGTTATTCTCCAGAGGATGTTACTGATGTGCTTGAAATTATGAAATCCGGCAAGTGGGATATTGATAAAATGATAACGGATGAATATTCGCTAGAGAATTTATCAGAAGCTATAGAAAGGGCAGCTGATGTAGATAATGCGCTTAACGTAATCATTCGTTTTGAGTAAAATATAAGAGTTAAATTTCAGGATTCACCACTTTTGATAGAATGATTTGCACGTTTCATGAAGCAATTTAATGAAAGAGTGAACACAAAAAGGTGGCATTGTACATAAATATATCCAGAGTGCTGCCAGTTTGACGAGCTGGAGCGGAAAAGAGTGTCAATGCATTTGCAAAAGCGGAATACTTTCGGTGGTTCTAAGGGAAAGGACAGATAAGCCTTGAAAAACAAAAAAGGTCATGATAAGATTACAGTGGCTGAAATCAGTTGGAAAATGAGGTGTGTTTCATGCAGATTACGTTAAGCTCAGGTAATTATAACATAATAGATAGTGGTCAGGTTTTTTTGTTTGATGAAAATGAAGATTTTAGAATAGACGTTGATACAAAGAATAATTTTCTGTTTTCAATGATTTTTAAATTTAAGAGAGATAATACGAATAAACAACAGATTGATAAAATCCTCACAGAAAATACGATTACGTTCACCTGTTTAAATTTTAATGATAGGGGAACCGGTTTCTCAAAACCTATGAGTATTGCTCAAATCGACGGTAAAGAGGTGTTTCTGATGTTGTGGTCATATTTAGAGGGAGCAGAAGAAATTGGCAAGACCAGAAGTGTTAAATATACAATCTTTCAGGAAAAATAAATTTAATGGAGAAGTAAATGCAAAATAAAAATTTTATTTTAACGGACACATTAAGAGGATCAGATACGGTAATATTAAATACAAACCCACCTTTTTTAAAAAATACGAACACGAATTCCTATGAAATTATGCATATGGAAAAAGTAGTTGCAATTATTTCTTCCATTGGCAACGCTGAGATAGTAAATGAAAGATTTATGCCATATGATTTGTATCTGGAAAAAGCAGAAAATGACATGGATATAGATACCAGAGTGAATAATTTGAATAATTTTTATCATTGGTGTGCATCCCGTGTGTTATCATTAGATAGAAAATATGCAAAAGAAATATTAAATAGCATAGGCGTGGCGCAGGCAGTGACAGATAAAGATCGTGCAATGATTTCATTGTCTTATCATGGTGTTTCTTTGACAGATGTATATTGGGTAAGAAAACAGGAAGAGTCTATTTCCTTTAGAGATATTAATTTATATGACAATCCTTTAAATGATGCAGTTGTTGAGCTTTCATTAAAAGGACGGCAGATGACAGTAACAAATCAGGAACTGGCTCAGGATTTATCTACAAAAGGTTGTTTTCCAAAGGCGTGGATAAGAAGGAAAAAAGGGTTTACTTTACTTAAGGATGGTTTCCAAAATGGCGTTTGATATTTATGCATGTAATCATAACCTGGATTGCATTGCAGAGTGTGAACGGCTGGATTCAATTACTTTTTATGGTATGAATATTCTGGATTATTTGACTGGTAACACCGATAGACATCCGGAAAATTGGGGATTTTTAGTAAATAACGCAACAAATGAGTATATTTCTTTATATCCGCTAATGGACTTTAATCAATGCTTTTTGGCATATGATAATTTGGATGGAGCGAGTTGCCAGACACTTTTTCCACGACGGTTAACCCAAAGAGAGGCTGCAATTGAGGCTGTAAAGAAAATTGGACTCTTACAGATACATGAAATGGATATGAGCGCTTTTGGAGATATGAAAGAGGAAGCGAAAATGTTCCAATGCAGATTACAGGAATTAAAGAAATATAGAGAGGTTTGTCCTGATTAGTGTATGTAGTACAACGAACAGGAAGCGTTAAGAAGTTGAATACAAAAGGAAATGTCCGATGTCAGTTTTTACAGGCTGATAGCGGGCAATTTTTTATAATATGGGAAATTCATGAAAACACTAAAGCTGCATGGATTCGCAATGGACAAACATAAACTAGGTTTCGCTAATTTAGAAAAGATTATAGCAGAAAAAGATTAAGGTTGAAGCAAGAGAGTTTCTTTGTTAGTATTATATATATAATTGATTTTGCAGTTGAATGGAGTGTTGAGATATGAACGAATTGGATTCTACTTGTGGAATTTCAGATGAAGAATTGACGGAGTGGTTTTAAAGAAGCGATTCGTAATTGTTTGTGCAAACAGCTATCTGTCACAACCAATTCTGACGATTCACTATGGAATATATAAATGAAAAGGAGAAACGATATGTTATTCATACATTATCCCAAATGTACCACATGCAAGAAAGCAAAAAAGTGGTTAGAAGAACAGAATCTTACAGTAGAAGAAAGAGACATCAAAGAAAATCCACCGACATACATGGAACTTCGTCGGTGGTATCAAGTAAGTGGTTTACCACTTAAAAAATTTTTTAACACCAGTGGGCTGTTGTATAAATCCATGAATTTGAAGGACAAGTTAAAGGACATGTCTGAGGAGGAACAGTTACAGTTGTTAGCGACCGATGGAATGCTTGTCAAACGCCCAATACTGGTGGATGGAGACAACATATACATCGGCTCCGAATATACAAAATGTGTGGAAGAAAATAAATAAGAAAGAATAGTTACAGAGAATCTAACCATGACTGAATTAGAAGAATATTATAACAAATTTAATGAAGAACGACGATTGACAACAAGACATGGACAAGTGGAATTTATCACTTCCATGAAATACATCCATAAATATTTAGAGGACAGGGAGAATGCCCGGATTTTAGATGTAGGAGCCGGTACCGGAAGATATTCTGTTGCACTGGCAAATGAAGGCTATGATGTTACTGCCATTGAATTGGTAAAATATAACTTGGGCATTTTAAAATCAAAAGGAAGTACCGTAAAGGCAAGACAGGGGAATGCCTTAAACTTGTCTAAAAAACTGCCACTGGAACATTTTGATGTAACGCTGATATTTGGACCAATGTACCATCTGTATACTTTTGAAGATAAATTGAAGGCATTGCAGGAAGCAAAAAAGGTGACTAAAACAGGCGGTGTCATATTGGTGGCATACTGTATGAATGAATATAGCGTATTAACCTATGCGTTTAAAGAAAATAATATCAAGACATGTTTGCAGGAAAATCGTCTGACAGAGGATTTTCATACGAAATCAGAGCCAAAGCATTTGTATGATTATGTAAGAGTGGAAGATATCAAAGCACTGTCGGAGGCAGCAGGATTGGAACGGATACAATTAATTTCTGCAGACGGACCGGCAAATTATATGCGTCCAATTTTGAATGCCATGGACGAGGAGACATTTGATGTGTTTCTAAAATATCATTTGTCCACCTGTGAGCGTCAGGATTTAGTGGGAGCAGGGGCACATACCATTGACATTTTGCGTAAATAAAGAAAAACAAATGGAGCAGGAAAATGACAGTTTTAGTAGTTGAGGATGATATTTATATAGGAAATCTGATTGAAACCTTATTGCAGGACAAGTACCAGGTTGTCCGTGCGTATTCCGGAACGGAAGCCTTGTTACAATTTGAGAATAAGGAAGTACACCTTGTTTTGCTGGATTTGATGTTGCCGGGAATGAGCGGTGAGGAAGTGTTAGAAAAGATTCGAG
Organism: Lachnospiraceae bacterium; assembly: GCA_045125095.1. Taxonomy (GTDB): domain Bacteria; phylum Bacillota; class Clostridia; order Lachnospirales; family Lachnospiraceae; genus JBGVMW01. The sequence continues at coordinate 4,710 of JBGVMW010000145.1, read as the reverse complement.
GAAAAGCAAAGGTAATTGTAATCAGTGCCAAGGATGGAAAGGAAACAAAAATCAATAATCTGTTAAATGGAGCAGACGATTACATCACAAAGCCCTTTGACAATGATGAGCTGTTAGCCAGAGTGGAAGTACAGCTTCGTAGCTATGTGCAGAGAGAACCGGTGTTGTCAGTTGGAGAACTTCACGTGGATGAGGACAACAGACGTGTATTGGTGGGGAAAGAAGAACTAAAGCTTACCAGAATCGAATATGATATATTGCTTTTATTGATGAAGCATCCGAATCAGGTTTTTTCAAAAGGTCAGATATTTGAGCAGGTGTGGGACTATCAGGCAATTGGGACAGAGGACAGCGTAAAAGTGCATATTTCAAATTTGCGCACTAAAATAGGACAATATACAGAACCAAAAGTGATTGAAACCGTATGGGGAATTGGTTTTCGGTTGGTAAAATAAGAAGGGGAAAATCTTTACGAAGTCTTATCGTTTTCTTATCGGAAAATTAATTCACGATTGATATGATATAGGTGTGAAAAACAAAAACGTATGACAGCAAGGAGGAATTGGAGTATGGAAACCGTATTGAGAACCAGTGCAATTGAGAAAAAATACAAATCTCAATTTGCAGTAAAAGGCGTCAATATGCAGATAGAACAGGGTGATATTTATGGCTTTGTTGGAGAAAATGGTGCCGGAAAGACGACAATTATCCGTATGATTACAGGACTTGCGGAACCAACCAACGGAACATTTACCCTGTTTGGTGTAGAGAATACGGATGCAAAACGAATGTCAGAGGTGAGAAGGCGGATGTCAGCAGTGGTAGAGACACCATCTATTGCCATGAATATGACAGCGTATCAAAATCTTTACATGCAGGCAAAGCTGCTAGGATTATCCGACATGACGTATATTGATGAAGTTCTGAAAATAACAGGACTTTCTGAGGTAAGGGATAGTAAAAAGAAAGCAAAGCATTTTTCATTGGGAATGCGCCAGCGATTAGGTCTGGCAATTGCACTTCTTGGTCATCCGGATTTTATCATTTTAGATGAGCCAATGAATGGATTAGATCCAAAGGGAATTGTGGAGATTCGTGAATTGATATTGCGCTTAAATCAGGAGAATCATATTACATTTTTAATTTCCAGCCATATTTTAGAGGAATTATCAAGAATGGCAACGAAATATGGATTTCTCCATAAAGGTAAATTAATCAGACAGCTGACAAAAGAGGAGTTAGAGGAGCATTGCAGAAAATGTCTGCAGCTTGAGGTGGATAATCCGGAGAAGCTTTCACAGGTATTAGAGCATAACTTGCAGATTCATAATTTTAAAGTACTAGATGGAAATATCGTACGTATTTATGATGATGTGGATGTAACAAAAGTGGTACAGGCAGTGGGTGAGAATGGAATCAAAATCCTGCAGATAAATAGCAAAAATGAAAGCATCGAAGAATATTATTTAAATCTTATGGGGGGAGGAGACAAATGATTAATTTACTAAGAGTGAATTTGTATCGAATGAGGAAAGATATACTGCTCTATGTATGTCTGGCAGTAACGGTTTTAATGGTGTTTACAAGTGTAGCAACATTCAAATTGCTAGGGATGCTGACAGGAGTGGAACTGGAGTCTTTTGGAATGGTTGCATCAGGAAAAGTGTTGTTGTTGAATACACTTTCTCCGATGAATAATATGGGTGTGCTGATACCGATTTTGATGATTCTGATGCATGCAAAAGATTATAGCAATGGAACCATCCGCAATAAAATAATCTGTGGATACAACAGAACATCTGTGTTTATGGCATCTTGGGTAAGTGCGTTACTATTTGGTGCAGTTATGTTGTTACTTAATATGCTTGGAAGCTTAGGAATGGGTTGTCTGGTATTTGGTTATGGGGAACCATTTGACATAAAAGAGATGGGTGAACTGGTGACAATTATTATCCTTGGCTTGCTGGTGTATGAAGTATTTATTACCATTGCCCATTTATTCATGCATATCATGAAGGTGTATGGATGTGTGATGTATATGGTAGTTTCATTCTTGTTGTTAGGAATTTCCAGTGTGGGTTCCATGGTACAGGATAATAAATTCATGACCTTCCTATTGGATTGTAATCCGTTGACACAAATGGAATACCTGATTAATGGAACCTGGCAGGATAAGGTAGGAATGATGGTGGGAAGCACACTGTTCTATTATGTAGTTCTTTCAGCAATAGGAATTTACTATATGAAGAAAAAGGATTTGAAGTAAATGAAAGAGTATCTGATATTGGGAGTGACGGTCGTATTAGGGCTGGCGCTTGTGGTAGTGTTGTTTCGGTATATGTTGTTGAAGCGGGATTTGAAAAAAGCGAAGAAGCAGTGTGAATATATACGGAAGCAGAATACAAATATGGTGTTGCACAGCGATTCTATGGATGTAGATGTGTGTGCATTGATGAATGAATTTAATACAGTTTTGTTAGAATCCTCAGAACTAAAGCGAAGACTGGTCCATGAGGAAACAGAAATAAAAAATGTAATAACAAGCGTATCTCATGATTTGCGGACGCCTGTTACTTCCATGATTGGATATGCAAAGCTTTTAGAAAAAGAAGCAATAAATGAAAAACAAAAAGAGTATACGTCAGTGATTTTATCCCGGTCACAACTTTTAAAGGAATTGGTAGAGCAGTTATTTACCTATTCCCTTGTGATGGAGCAACAGGAGTATACAATGAAACAAGAGAATATTACCTCTATACTGGAGGAAGCGATACTGATGTTCTATGGAGATTTTGAGGAAAAACAGTTAGAATTAGAGCTTTCTTTAGAGGAGGAGCCTGTGTATGCCAGAATCGATCGGGAAGCACTTCGTCGTGTTATGGTAAATATTATTTCCAATGCTCTGAAATATGCAAAAGAGAAGGTGATATTAAAGCAGAAGGGGAAAACAATTATTGTTCAAAACAAAACGGAATGCATTGACAATATTGATGTGGAAAAATTATTTAACCGCTTTTTTACTGTGGCGAAAAATCGTTCCAATGGATCTATGGGCTTAGGGCTTACCATTGCAAAAAAATTAATAGTTGACATGCAAGGTCAGATTGAGGCCCACAAGCAGGGAGACTATCTGGTCATTACGATTCGCTTGAGTTAATATGTGCAATAGGCATTTGCGAAAGTAAAACCCATCCGCGAATTGTCAGAATTGTTTGTGCAAATATCTGCTTACTACAAATTCTATATTTTACCCGCTCTCGCTCCCTTCAAACGTAGCGGATACTAAGGCTGTAAAAAACACAGCCTAAGTGCCGACGTTTTCAGAGGGTCACATATAGACGATATAGTAAACAGCTATCTGCCACAAACAATTCTGACACTTCACGATGGTCATCACTTTCGCAAATGTGTAGTATTTCATGGACGCTCTAGGAAATCTTTTTGGAAAAGATCTCTTAAATATTGTACTAACACAATAGTACAAGAAAGGGATAGTTGTCAATAGGTCAAAAGTATTAGAATGATAAGAATGGTGTGATTTATTTCATATATTCCAAAAATGCAAGAGCCTTATCAATATGCTGTGCATTTTTAGGGATTCCCATATAGGAAGTATCAACAAAAGAATAAACCTCCGTCAGAGTTTCAGAATCAGAAATTAAAATTCCCACAGGAACCGGTGTGGTCATGCTGTCCGGATTTAGGGGATCATCCGCACACTGGTATTCATAATCCTCATCCAGATAGTGTTCCTCATTTTCAATCACAAGCTGTTGGTCTATGTAAAAAATCTGTCCCTGATAAGCTTCTAATTCCTCCTCCGACATACAGGTTCTAAGGTCAAGGAAGGTATCGTTATATGCATACTGCTCAAAATATTCTGTAGCAAACGAAAGCACATCAATCTCAGCACTCGACAGCATAGCTGTGATTTTTGTAGGACTCTGATAATTGCCATTTATGAAATACAGCGCGCTATCAAAAAAAACATGGTAAGTATCATCATCAATGTTACTATATTCAGTGAACCTATCAATCAACTGCTGTTCCTCGCCATGCACATCCACATCCGTGATAGTCGCACGAAAAGCAGTCTCTTTATGATTGAGTATAGAACATAGCAGCAGAATTATAAACACAACACCAACAACCCCGGCGATCAGATACCATTTGTGATAATACCAAAAGTGTTCCAAACGATCCTTTAGGGGCTTCTCCTTCATAGCAGCTCTTTGTTCTTTAAATTCATCCATTACCGGCATAATGACCTCCATCCAGCCGCATACGCAGCAAAGTAATTATCGTACGAAAAAAGTACCCTATTCATAATACGGAATTACATGGAAGCCGTCAAGAAAAGAAATAACAAAATATATTTTCGCTCTGGGAAAAACAGTAATATTTTATGAAAATACAGCATATATTGATAAAAGATACAGTAGGACAAGCATTGATCCGATATATAAAATATGGAAACAAGGCAATTATCTAATATCAGTTAGGTAATTGTGAAACGCCAACAAGGTAGTGAATTGTCAGAATTGTTTGTGACAGATAGCTGTTTGCTACATAGTCTATATGTGACCCTCTGAAAACGTCGGCACATGGGCTGTGTATTTTACAGCCTTAGTGTCCGCTACGTTTGAAGGGAGCGAGAGCGCGTCAAATATAGACTATGTAGTAAGCAGCTATTTGCACAAACAATTCTGA
>JBGVMW010000144.1:0-2143 GCA_045125095.1 Lachnospiraceae bacterium | reverse complement strand
AATCCATATTTGATACATCTGAACCATCGCCGCCCATCATAAGATTGGCAATGATAAGTGCATCTGTCAGTCTTAAAACTAGTAAATTGGTTCCCTCAAGTCCCTTGGTATATGGAACTTTTACAAGCACTCGGTCATCACTGGATAAAAGCTCTTCGCTATCAAGAACCTCAACCCGTGGAGTAGTAATATTTGTAGGCCGATTTAAAATCAGACTAAGTGTGGTAGCAGCATTACCAGTACAGATATTAGCTACTTCACCAATGATATCAGCTTGCTCTCTGGTTATATTTTGCATAAATCTCCCCTCCCATATGTAATGGTACCTATTTCCTAACGTTTATTATAACAGACATATGCAAAATATAAAAGTAAATATTGAAAGTTTTTTAAAAATATTTCATTCTATAGAATATTTATGATTCGAGGGTCAAAAGGTATGTCCTAACATAACCTTGTAACCATAAATTTGTACCTTGAAAACTTCACATAAATGAGATTTTTCAAGACATAAGTAGTATAATTAGAGTATCTTATGGAAGTGGAGATTTACTTATGTCTTTTAAAGAAAACGATTGTCAACAGCTTACATTAAACGATGCCGTTTGGGGGCTTACCGAGCGTGAAAACAGAATGCTGCAAAAATCCTGGGCAACACATTTTGCAGACAAAATTTTCCCATTGATTGATGAAAACAAATTTGCCTGTTTATACAGTGAAAAGGCCTCACGTCCCAATACACCGGTAAACGTAATTATCGGAGCTCTTATTATCAAGGAGCTGTTTAACATGACGGATGATGAACTTGTTGAATCTCTTATGTTTGACATCAGATTTCAGTACGCCCTCCATACTACGAGTTTTAAGGAACAGCCTTTAAGCGATAAAACATTAAGCCGCTTTAGAAACCGATGCTACAATTATGAACTGACCCATGGAAAAGATCTGATTCATGACACGATCACTGAGCTTTCTATGGAAATGGCAAAGCTTATGAAAATCAATGGCCAGATTCAGCGCATGGATTCCCTGATGATCGCATCAAACATAAAGAAATTAAGCCGCATGGAGTTACTCTATACCTGCCTTTCCAACTTTGTCAAATATCTTCATAAAACTAAAGAGGATGACAAAATTGAAGGTCTTGAGCGTTATTATGATCCAAAGGATTTCAACCAGGTTATCTATCATCAGCGGCAGGAAGATTATGCAGACCGGCTTGCAGGTATCCTGTCTGATGCCAATTCACTTATGGAAAAATGCAATGGCAGCTATGATGATGTTCCAGAATATCAGCTTCTGGTGAGGGCATTTTCGGAGCAGGTATTCGTGGAAGAGGACGGCTCCCTTAGACTGAAAACAGCGGAAGATGGCGAAATGAATTCAACGATTCTCCAGAATCCATCAGATCCAGATGCAACCTATAGGGAAAAAGCAGGCAAACAGCATCGTGGGTATTCTGCGAATATTACAGAATCTGTTGGCGAAGGAAACTCAGTGGTAACTGACTATCAATATGATCAAAACATCCATAGTGACAGCGACTTCCTCAAAGAACACCTTGATGCCACAGATAAAAAGCCGGAAGAAGCAACACTTGTAGCAGATGGTGCATTCAGTGGTGAAGAAAACCGTGCCCTTGCAGAAAGCAAAAACATCAAGCTTGTAACCACAGATTTACTAGGCAGAGATACCAAAGATATCTATGCTGACTTTACTTTTTCCGATGACGGAAAAGGCATACTTTTATGTCCGGCAGGTAATCAGCCCAAGAGCACTTCATTTGTCAAAAGCACAGGAAAAGTACGCGCATCCTTCAACAAAAACAAATGTGAAAACTGTCCTCACAGAGACCAGTGTAATCCAAAAATATCCAACAAAACCAGTGCTGTATATGTTTCAAAGGCATCTCATGAAAGAGCCAAAGCCCAGCGTTTTACCCAGACATGGCAGCATAAATTTCTGGGGAGAATTCGAAATGGAGTAGAAACAATTCCGTCAGTCCTTCGGAGAAAGTATGGTGTAGATCATATGCCTGTGCGTGGAAAAATCCGTACCAAGCATTGGTTTGGATTTAAAATTGGAGCATTAAATTTTCGTAAGCTGCTAAAATATTCAAGCAGCATGGATAACTGCGCCCAAA
>JBGVMW010000143.1:0-3034 GCA_045125095.1 Lachnospiraceae bacterium | reverse complement strand
AGGCTGTGTATTTTACAGCCTTAGTGTCCGCTACGTTTGAAGGGAGCGAGAGTGCGTCAAATATAGACTATGTAGTAAGCAGGTATTTGCCACAAACAATTCTGACAATTTACGAATGGTTATCACTTTCGCAATTGCCTTTTTTGTTTTACATTATAACACAAATAACCTGACATCCTGTGTCATATTTATTATTTATGTGCTATAAAACTAAACATATTAATAGGAAGACTGCTCATAGCAATCCGCCTATATGTATTACCAATCAAGTGAGAATTCAAATTAATTCATGCTTTCAGACTCAGCAGAAGCCTGAAAGCTATCTCTCCAAAACGAATCTAACCATCTCAACCTTTCCATCCATTTCGGTAGATTCTATATCAAAACCACATTTTTCTGTATAAAACCTGATATTCTCATTTTTATCAGCAGGAGTTATTAGTGTAAATCTCGACCAATCATCATAAAAGGCCGCATCGTAAATTTCTGTCAATATTTCTGTGTCCTCTATTTTAGCATATCTATATTCGATATTCATTATCATAACCTCCCTACCACAAATTGATTTCTTTCAAAAATTTGCATAATTGCAGACTGTAATTCTCCTTCTTTCCTTCTTCTAAGATAGGCATTTGCGAATGTGAAGACCAGCCGCAAATTGTCAGAATTGTTTGTGCAAATAGCTGCTTACTACATAGTCTATATTTGACGCGCTCTCGCTCCCTTCAAACGTAACGGACACTAAGGCTGTAAAATACACAGCCTTAGTGCCGACGTTTTCAGAGTGTCACATATAGACTATGTAGCAAACAACTATCTGTCACAAACAATTCACTACCTTGTTGGCGTTTCGCAATTATCTATTCTTCTAAGATATTTCCCAATATAGGAACAGTCCCTCCCAAAAGCTGGTCCTGAATTTTTTTCGTTAAAGCAACAGCCCCACATCACTTCTTCACATATCACTTACTTTGCCGAAAATGTAACCTTCTCTGCATCTGCAATAGTATCATAAGTCTCCGCATCATAGATATGGAAATTCAATTCGACATCTTCAATTGACTCTATTCCGTTCTCCTCTAAGTCAGATGATAAAATCGTAATATCATCTATAGACATCTTTCCATCATATAGCGTTGCGGAAAAGAGTGGATTCATCATAAATCCATTGATGGACATTTCCTCTACTGAAATACCTATATTTTTGCCAGAATTGTTTTCACAGTACAAAAGAATCGCAGTTCCCCAGAAGCTATTTTCATCTACCGTTTTACCAACAATTCGAATGCCATTTGCATTATATAACTCCGTTCCTGTATCAGCCGGAATGACGTCCATATTGGCATATTCCGATGTCTGAATGGTTACACAATCTGTATCGAAAATTTTATCATACGATTCTGGATCATACACATGGAAATAAATTTCAATCTGACCAACACTTTCAATACCAGCCGCCTCTAATTCTGAACTGGATAAATACATTACTTCATTTGCTTTCTTTCCAGCCGCAATTTCTGATGCAAATAAATCTGTTAGCATGTAGTTATTTACAATAACTGCGTTACAACCAACCATTACTGTCTTATCAGAATTGTTTTCTAAAAGTAATTTAATTCCATCCCCCCAGATGCTATCCGTAACGTACTCCTGGGCAGTCACTACAATGCCATCCTGTTCAAAGAGAACCTGCTCCTCAATGGTAACTGCTTTTTTATCAGATGCAGATGTACTCTCCTTGTTCTCTGTAGAACCTCCTGTTGTTCCACCATCTTTTGTTGTCACAACATCCTTAATGTCACCAGATTCCGATGAAGCGCTCCCCAATGCCATGCATGCAAAAACAGATAAACACAACACTAGCCCTATTAATTTTGTTCCTTTTCTCATTTGAAGTTCCTCCTTAAAATTGTAAACTTTTGTAACTATTCACTTTCTCCATAGTTACGACATTTTATAATAAAAACAGCAATTACCTCCGCTAAGAACATGACTGCAATATCCCACACATCAAATGTACCCTTAGCAATTGGCGTCATCTGGAGCATTTCCATAGCAGCTGAAAAAAGAAACGCTATTAGAAAAGATTTCCACAAATCTGCTGTATTATTACCCCTTATCAAAAACAGGGCAAATACAAGCCCATATCCCCATAACATATCAAGAAAATAATTTCTCAGAAAATAATTTCTAAAAAAACCCAATCCCCCATTGTCTGCACATTCTTCTGAAACATGAAAACCGGTTCCAAAAAAATCATCTATCCACTTCACAAATATAACTTCCGGCGATACGAAATAATACATAATTGCTCCCAGAATGATAGGAAAAAACACATTCAGTACCATCATTTTGCCATGTTTTTTTGCCATTATTTTCATACTCCCGATTATATTGCTAATCCTGCAACCCACTGGTTCTTAGAGGAAGCATTCCATTTTTCTTAAGTAATTCATTTACATCGATAACACTTCCCGGTCTTTCATTAAAAATAATCATGAGCAATGCATCTCTTGGTACCTTCGCGTATAACTCCGGCATTTCGTATTTTTTCAACGCTCTTTGGGTTTCCTCTAAAGTAAAACCAGCCGCATAGCAGATTCTTAAAATCACGTCTCTTTGTCGTGTTCGTTTTTCCCCCGACAACAGTTTATAACCATATCGTTCGGGAATATCCGCTTGGAGAAATACTACCTGCTGGGAAATACCCTTCGCCTTGAACAGATCTTTACAATATACCGAAAATGTCTTATCCTCTGACATCATGCTTTCTTTATTCTCTTTGCAATATGTATCAAAATCTTTTACATGTGTACTTCCTAACACACGTTCTAAGTCAATTGTATTTTTTTCGTTCATTTGTACCTCCAATCTGGTATACTATACTTATCATACTAGGTAATTGCGAAACGCCAACAAGGTAGTGAATTGTCAGAATTGTTTGTGACAGATAGCTGTTTGCTACATAGTCTATATGTGACCCTCTGAAAACGTCGGCACTTAGGCTGTGTATTTTACAGCCTTAGTGTCCGCT
>JBGVMW010000142.1:0-4464 GCA_045125095.1 Lachnospiraceae bacterium | reverse complement strand
TGCCATCTCTGCCGGAGGCATATAATCCCTCAACCTCATCATATATAAAGCTAAAATCTATAGCATCATCAATCAATCTAAGAATATGATCTGCTGGAACAAGGTCATCCAGCGTTATGAACTGCATCTGATGTTGTTTTGCACGATTCTTTTTCTTATACATAAAAACACCCCAATCATAATAATATTTTACCATGAATGGAGTGTCTTATGCTAGTTTGTCAACAATCTGTCATGGATATAGGGTTTTGTTATCCCTCGAGCGAGAGCGTGTTTTCTATGGGTAGCTGTCCCGCTCAGCCCATTTTATATTCTGAACAGAGTGCACAAACCAACAAAACTCATCCGTTAATGTTCCAGAAGTCTCGTACCTTCACGACGATAAACTGAAATTACCTAAAATCAAATTTGTCCTTATGCCCTATCCACGCAATAGGCACATCAGTCACCGGCTTGTACATAACCACCACAATATCCGGCTTGAAATCCTCCACATACCTCCGCACGCTGCCGGTAAAATGACGAACATCCAGCAAAGTGATATCCTTCAGGCCCATTGACAGAAACGGCAGAACAGTATCCACCATAGAATCCCTAATGACAAGTATTTTCTTATCCCGTAGGTGCTCATTCCTAAAATTATGCACCTTTATCTCAGGCATATCGCCATAGCCATAAGCACCATAAGGATTCCCACCATAAAAATCTCTTTTTTTCACCTGGTTCATATCATACATGACAGTGAAATTCCCCCGCTCGTCTATGCCCTTCGAGAGAATCTCTATCCGGACATCTGTGGAAAATTTCGGATAATACAGGGCAATATCTTCAGCTGTAGTTTTTGCCAGCGTGACTTTTTTGCCCTGAGAGCCCAGAAAATAATTTTCATAATTGACAACATCATAGTCAGCCTCGGAAAAATGCCCAAAATCTACATCCACATCATAATCTGCATGCAGCCTTGCCGCCAGCTTTTCCGCCGCCCACAATGCCGTGGACGGCAGCCAATGGTGGTCAGTGCGGAAAAACGCCTTATGCCAGCCCTCATTTCCCATGTCCTGATACATTTCCTGCCGCAAATCAAAAACATCCACGCCATGTTCCTGCAAGCCTTGCAAAAGCATATCAGTATTGTAATTGGCATAATCCAGCCTGTCCAGCTCCCTGTCCCCAAAAGGGTTGGTCTTGCCTGGTGACTGCACATAGAGCAGCCTGCCTCCCTGCTGGCTGACAAACTGAGCAAATTCCGTCACAGCCCCGATATGCTCCGCCATATCCATCTTCTTGTATGAATAGGTCAGATACCCGTCCTGAAGCCTGTACACATCCATCCCCGGCGTCATAATATCCCATGCCAGTACATTATCCATGCCGCGCCCTGCTTCCACCAAAACACTATAGAACGCAAGATAATCCCTGCACCATTTATTAATTTTATCGTCCTCAATCTTCTTCACAAATCCTTTCACAGCAGATACCTTTTTAACCAGCTTCTCCAATTTTCCCAAAGCTGACTGCTCCTCATCGAAAGGATACTTTTTCGCCCAGTCTATAACTACCGTTTTCCTATCTACATCAGATACTTGCTGCAAGGCAGGTACATCAAACAAAACCATCTGCGTAAAGGCATTGTTCATGCCCATTCTTTTTACCAGAACATGCCGTGTGCCAAGCCGCAAAAAAATACCTGACATAAAAATTACCAGCACCATAAGGCAGCACAGCATGACCTTTCCTCGAAAATCTACTGCATTCATCTTCCATGCCCCCTTAGAAATTAAAATAAATAAACGGATTATAGCTGGAGCTGATACATTTCAAAACAGCCAGCCCAAAGATAACTGCCGCCAGCAAGGATTCAGCGTTACGCCCCCAGCTAAATCTGCTGATTTTCCTGATAACCCAAGGGGCTACAGGTGCTGACAGCAATACCGCATAGGCAAAAACCACCCAGCTGCCCGACAGATAATACATGAAGCTGCTGTCTGTTGCCCCGGTGCTGCCAATGCCCAGCATCATGCCGATATAGCTGGCAGCCTGCCCTATATTGGCAGAACGGAAAATAACCCAGCCAAAAATAATTGCCAGCAAGGCATACACATGGGAAAACCTGCCGATTTTCTCAGCAAAGCCAGTCTGCTTCTCAAAAATCAGCAACAGGAAATACCACAGCCCCCAGCACAGGAAAGTCCAGTTTGCACCATGCCAGATGCCAGTCAGTGCCCATACCACAAAGAGATTCCACAGCCAGCGCCTCCTGCTACAACGGTTGCCGCCCATAGGGATATACACATAATCCCTGAACCAGGAACTCAGGGATATATGCCACCTGCGCCAAAAATCAGTTACGCTCCGTGCGATATATGGATAATTGAAATTTTCTGGGAACCTGAATCCAAATATCCTGCCCAGCCCGATAGCCATATCAGAGTACCCGGAAAAATCAAAATAAATCTGCAAGGTATATGCTGCTGCCCCCAACCAAGCAGTCCCCACGGACATAGCCACACCGGCATCAAAAATATTGTCTGCCACCTGTGCCATATAGTCAGCAATCAGCACCTTTTTGCCCAGACCGTAAATAAACCGCAGCATGCCCTCGGCAATATCATCAATGCTTTCCTTTCGCCCCATAATCTGCTTGTCAATCAAATCATAGCGCACGATAGGGCCCGCTATCAGCTGAGGAAACAGCGCAATATACAGGCCGGTGTTAAACACATTTTTCTGCGGCTGCGCCTTGCCATAATAAATATCAAAAAGATAAGACAGCAGCTGAAAAGTAAAAAAGGATATCCCTATAGGCAAGGCTATGTCTATGCCGGACATATCTTTATACAGAAGCATGCCAACCTGCTGACAACAAAAAGTAAGGTACTTAAATATAAAGAGCATGGAAACCAGCCCCGTGCATCCCAGCACCAGCCATCGCTTCTTCTGCTCCCTTTCCTCCGCATGACCAATTTTCAGCCCGATAAACCAGCTTGCACCAATGGCCAGCAGCATCAGAAAAACAAATAAAGGCTCTCCATAAGCATAAAACAGCAGGCTGACAAGCAGCAAAAAATCATTCCGAAAGCGCCTTCCCCTCCATACGGGGTTATAATATATCAATATCGTTAAAGGCAAAAACAAGAACAAAAATACTGTTGACGAAAAGACCAAGATAACCATCCTCCATGTCAATATAATAGATTGTGAATAACTCGTCCATTATATTAACACATCCGCCCCCCCGTACAAGACATAGTATAAATTTGCAAAAAAATAAGTGCATATGCCAGAGAAAATACTCTCTGACACTTGCACTTTGATAACATCAAAATTCACCGGCTGCCTATATAGCAACTGGTATGAAAATTACAATTCTCCACCAGCTTTAAGAACCTGTTCTTCCACTTGAGTACTTACATAAAATCCATAATGTTTCATTAACTGAATCACTTTTTGTATGAGACCTTTATCCACCGATTATCGTGAATAATTTTACTTATTACATCAGATTTGCATGTAATTTCATCATATACTGCTTGTGGAATAATAATCTTCTGAATTTTTCAATTCCTCTAAAAACTCTTCTTCACTATCAAAACGAAATACAGAAACCTTATTTTCTCCCAAAAATCTCATAAATTCTTCTTCCGTCATGCCAGCTATTTCCGCACAATATCCTATTGATACATCCATGTGGACATAGCAATACAACGCTACAGCTTTTTTTACCATCTTTTCAGCTTTTATTTGAGTAAGACATTTATCGAATAATACTGCTTCTGGTATATCTACAGCTATTTTACACATGGCTTCTTCCCTACTTTTTTATTTTACAACAATCCTTCTCTCTAGTATCCTTGCCTTTATATAGAGTATACCACAGCATAGCCAGAAACAGTATTTTTTAATGCTTTTTTGCCTTCACAAGAACTTTCAGTTTATACAGCGGTTGGAAGTTACAGGTTTCGCCAGCCACTTCGCCCCCCCTATTTCAGGCTTATTCGTAAAGCTGTATGGGCACTATGGTAACAAATAATGTATGTGGTTCTGTCATTTTGTTTATATCTGTTCAGACAAAGAAAGGGATGAGTGAGGACAGTAGCCATAGAAAACCTTTGTTGTGCCTCGTTACTTCATTCATCAGAGCCGCAGGCGATAGATGAATGTTAGTAACGCGAGGCACAACTAGGAGCGCGAGCGTGTTTTCTATGGGTAGCTGTCCCGCTCAGCCCATTGATTAGTCTGAACAGAGTGCACGAACCGACAAAACTCATCCGTTAATGTTCTAAAAGTCTCGTACCTTCACGACGATAAACTGAAATTTTTATCTTAATGTGGCAGAAGACTCCCTGCCTCTATAGGCGGGAGATGAATGCCACGTCCACCGAATTTACGCAAGTAATTGAGGTGGACAATAGAACATATTGATGATATAATAATAGGTGGCAGGAGGTGAATGATGTGTTACAG